>NZ_JQNI01000002.1:0-272500 GCF_000745175.1 Deinococcus sp. YIM 77859 | reverse complement strand
CCAGCACATTCCGCCCGAGGTAGCCCGCTGCCCGCGCCTCGTGAATCGCGGCCCATACCCGCTTGGCGGCGTGGACATACTCGCCGCGAATGTAGATGTAGCCGACGGAGGCGCGCATGGCATACCCACCGATCAGCATCCCCTCGATGAGCTGGTGCGGGTCTTCCGAAAGGAGGTAACGGTCCTTGAAAGAGCCCGGCTCGGACTCGTCGGCGTTGCAGATGATGTAGTGTTGCCTGCCGTCCTTGAGCGGCATAAAGGACCACTTCAGGCCGGTGGCAAAGCCCGCCCCGCCGCGCCCGCGCAGGCCGGACTTCTTGACCTCCTCGATGACGGCGTCTGGACCCAGCGCAAAGGCGCGCCGCACGCCCTGATATCCCCCATGACGCAGGTAATAGTCGAGCGTCCAGCTGCCCGGCTGCCCGACATGGGCGTAGAGGGTGGGGGCAAAGCGGGGATCCTTGCCACTGGTGATGGGCTTGGGGGCCGGTTCCGCGACGGTCACGCCTCACCTCCCAGGGGGACGAGGTCCGCGACGCTCGCCCCGACCCGTTCGCCGCTGGCCAGCATCTGCCGCCCGTCCTCGCGCACGGTGACGGGAACGGGATGGTCGGGCGGGGGCGGCGTCTCCGCCCGCAGGGCAGCGAGCAGGCGATCACACTTCGTTCGGGTGACCTGCTCGTAGTAGCCCTCGTCGTTCAGTTGCACGACCGGGGCCGTCCCGCACGAGCCCAGGCATTCCACCTTCTGCACGCTGAAGCGCCCGTCCGGCGTCACCTCGCCGGGAACCACGTCAAGCTCCGAGACCAGGTAGTCCCACAGCTCGTCACTTCCGGCCAGCGCACACATCAGCGTCGAGCAGACCTGAAGGTGATACCGCCCGGTCGGCAGGGTGTGGTAGGTCGAGTAGAAGCTCATCACCGAGCGGACTTCGGTGGCCGTCGTCCCGCACAGCTGGGCGATCTCGGCCAGGCGCGCCTCAGATACAAAGCCCTCGGCGTCCTGCACCTCACGCAGGAGCGGCATCAGCGCCGAGCGGCGGCCCTGGGGCGTGGCGGGATAGCGAGAAAAGATGTCTGCGAGGAGGGATGGTTTGTCTGCGAAGTAACTCAAAGTGCCTCTCCTTAGGGGCGAGGGAGAACTCAGGGGTGAGAGAAAGGCAGCAGAGACAACAGCGAAGAGGCCGCCTTCCTCACGGCTCACCCCTCAAACCGTTCACCGGTCCACATCGCCCAGCACCGGATCAATCGTCGCCAGGATGGTGATCAGATCGGCAAACTGGGCACCCACACAGGCGTACTCGAGGGCTTGCAGATTCACGAAGCTGGGCGCACGAATCTTGACGCGGTAGGGCATCGAGCCGCCGTCCGAGACGATGTAGTAGCCCACTTCGCCGCGGGCCGATTCGGTGGGCACGTACACTTCACCGGCGGGCGGGTGAAAGCCTTCCGTCACGAGCTTGAAGTGGTGGATCACCGCCTCCATGCTCGTTTCGAGTTCGGGGCGGGGCGGCAGCGAAATCTTGCGGTTGGGGTCCTTGATGGGACCGGGGGCCAGGCGTTTCAGGGCCTGCCGCACGATCTTGGCACTCTCGCGAAATTCCAGCAGCCGGAGCTGAAAGCGGGCCAGGCTATCTCCGGCGGTGGAAAAGGGCACCTCGAAGTCGTACGTCTCGTAGCCGCAGTAGGGGTTCGCCTTGCGGTGGTCGAGGGGCACACCCGAGGCCCGCAGGTTGGGCCCGGTGAGGCCCAGGTCTATGGCCACGTCACGGGGAATCACACCGACGCCCGTCGCTCGGTCGAGGAAGATCGGGTTCTGGGCAAACAGCGCCTCGTACTCGTCCACTCCGCGCTCGAAGGTGTCGAGGAAGGCGGCGACGCGGGCCGGCCAGTCTTCCGGGATGTCGCGCGCGAGGCCGCCCACGCGGAAGTAGCCCTGGTTCATTCGGTAGCCGCACACCGCCTCGAAGAGGTCTTGCACCGCCTCCTTCTCGCGGAAGGCGTAGAAGAAGGGAGTGAGCGCGCCGAGGTCGAGCAGACCCGTCCCCACGAAGACAAGGTGCGAGTGAATGCGGCCGAGTTCGTGCAGAATCACCCGCACGGTGGTCGCGCGTTCGGGCACCTCGGCCCCCAGCAGCTTTTCGACGCTCAGGACGTAGGCGAGCTCGTGCCCAAAGGAGTGCAGGTAGTCGGTGCGCGGCGCATAGGTCACGCCCTGCTGGTAGGTTCGGTGTTCAAAGGTCTTCTCAAAGCCCGTGTGCAGGTAGCCCATGTGCGGCGTAACCCTCGTGACGAGCTCACCGTCCATATCCACCACGAGGCGCAGCACACCGTGGGTGGAGGGGTGCTGGGGCCCCACGTTCAGACTCATGATCTCGGTGTGCAGCAGGGCGCCCTCTGGAGGGGAAGACAGGGGTTCTGCCGTCATGTGAGCACCTCCGGTACCCTTCACTTCGGTCCCCCTTCCGGCAGCACCGGCGGCACGCGGTCACCCCGCTCGCCACGCCGGAACTCGCCGCGCCAACCGGTGAGGCCGGGGTTTTGCCCGCTCAGGCCCGCGCGGAAGGCAGCAGGATCGATAAAGCGGCCTTCGCGAAACATGGTGGGCGATTCCCCCAGGGGAAAATCTTTGCGCAGGGGGTGGCCTTCAAGGTCGTCGGGCGTGAGGATCTTGCGCAGGTCCGGGTGACCAGCAAACTCGATGCCGAAAAGGTCATACACCTCGCGCTCCAGGTAGTTCGCCGCGCGCCACACCGGGTACAGGCTGTCCACGGGCTGCCCCTCATCCAGCCATACCCGCAGAAAGAGGCGGCGGTGATCTTCCGGGTGGTAGATGTTGTGCAGCACGGCAAAGCGCGCCGGCCTGGGTTCGGGGTAGGCAAGGTAATCCACCCCGACGGTATCGAGCAGCATAAAGCCTCGTTCCTTGAGGGCCTGCGCCACCACCCGCAAGCGCTCGGCGGGAACGGTGGCGGTGGGTTCGGCGCTGTCCTCGGCCAGCAGCCCCAGCTCGGCAAGCAGGGCCGTCACGTCACGGCGGCTCCCCGTCATCGCGTC
This sequence comes from Deinococcus sp. YIM 77859, assembly GCF_000745175.1. Lineage (NCBI taxonomy): Bacteria > Thermotogati > Deinococcota > Deinococci > Deinococcales > Deinococcaceae > Deinococcus > Deinococcus sp. YIM 77859. The sequence continues at coordinate 269,444 of NZ_JQNI01000002.1, read as the reverse complement.
CATGCCTCCACCATCGGAAGCCGCTCGCCGCGTTCGTCGTACGCCTCGCCGCGCACCTTTTTCTGAAGCTGCATCACGGCGTAGATCAGGGCCTCGGGACGAGGCGGACAGCCGGGCACAAACACGTCCACCGGTACCACGTGGTCGACGTTCTGCACGATGGCGTAGTTGTTGAACATGCCGCCCGAACTCGCGCAGGCACCCATGCTGATCACCCACTTGGGGTCGGGCATCTGGTCATAGACCCGGCGCATGACCGGCGCCATCTTTTTGGAAAGCCGCCCGGCCACGATCATCACGTCCGCCTGCCTGGGCGAGGCGCGAAACACCTCGGAGCCGAAGCGGCTGAGGTCGTTGCGCCCGTCGGTGCTGCTCATCATCTCAATGGCGCAGCAGGCCAGGCCGAAGGTGGCGGGCCACAGGCTGTTGCTGCGCCCCCACGCCACCAGCTTTTCCAGCGTACTGAAAAGAACGCCCTCGGATTCGAGTTCCTGCCAGTCGCGGTCAAAAAGTTCCTTTAGGGCCATGAAGACACAACCTCCGCTTTGCGGCCTCGTACGTCCGGGAGCAGAGACCGGCCAAGGCCCCCACGCGCCCGGTCCCCCGCCTCCCTCACGTCCATTCCAGCACCCCTTTTTTGAGGATGTAGTAGTAGCCCACCAGCAGCAGGGCGACAAAGGTCACGGCCTCGAAAAACACGAAGGGCACCAGCTTCTGGTAGGCGACGGCCAGAGGGTAGAAAAAGGCCGTCTCGATGTCGAAGACGATAAACAGCATGGCCACCAGGTAGAAATGAACCGGGAAGCGCTGGTCGGTGCCGACGCCCCCACCCTGGGGGTCGTTGCCGCTCTCGTAGGCCATCAGCTTGGCGCGGGTGGCCTTTTTGGGCCCCAGCAGGGCGGAGGCAATGACCGCCAGCACTCCAATCCCCAACGCGACCAGCAGCATGACGACGAAATTCGCGTACTCGATGGGAGTCTCCCTTCTGCCCTTGTCTCCTCTCCTCATAGCTCGTGAAAAAACGCACGAGATGGTTGAAAAAAAGAGACGCGGACCTGACGAACCGAATCTGCGACCGACTTGTGGTACGCCACTGTTCTAGCACGAAAACACGTCTCAGGCGACACACAACCCTCGAGGACGGCAGAACGGCGGAGCCGCAGGGGGAGTGCCGCAAGGTTGCGCCCGCGAGGCAGGGGGCATGAAACAACTTGTCGCTTTGCTGCTTGCCCTGGGCACCACCGCTTCCGCCCTCACTCCTGGCTTCGTCGTAACGGCCTGCAGGGCACCGGCAGAACACCCTAGAGCTGTGCCGGCCTTCTTCCTCAGCTCAGCAGCTCGGCAAAGTCGTCATCGTCATTGTCGTGGGCAAGGGGCAGAGTAAAGGTGAAGGTGGAGCCCCGGCCACGCTCGGACTGAACCCAAATGTGCCCGCCATGCTGCTCGACGGCCAGCTTGCAAAAGGCCAGACCCATACCGGTGTCAAAACGGCCGTGCAGGGTCAGGCGGGACTGCTCGAAGGCGGCAAAGAGGTTCGGGAGATCTTCTGCGGGAATTCCCTCACCGTCGTCGCGAACGGTGACATACGTCTCTTCGTCCCTCTGCCAGACACGCACCTCGATCAGGCCACCGGTGACCGTGTGCTTCATGGCGTTGCTGATGAGGTTGGCCAGAATGCGGCGCAGAATGTCGGGGTCGGCCCGGGTGGGGCTGAGGTCCGGCAAGACGGTGACGGAGACATGCCGGTCACGCAGGCCGCTGCCAACGTCGCCGCGTGCCTGCTCGATGATCTCCTCGAACATGGGGCTAAACACCAGCTCGGGGCGCAGGCGCATCTTGCCCGCCTGGATCTTGCGCACATCGAGCATATTCACGGTGAGGTGCAGCAGGTGCCCGGTCTCGTCGCGGGCCACCTTGACAAGTTCGCGGGCGTCGTCGGGTACGCGGTCATCATCCTCGACGACTTCCAGCAGGCCCAGCACCGCCGTGATGGGGTTTTTCAGGTCATGCACGAGCATATGCACAAGCTGGTCACGCACGCGTTCCTCGTGTTCCCAGTCTTCTAAACGGCGCTGAAGCCCCTGCAGACGGCTTTCGAGGTCACGGTGCTGAACGGCGCGGGCAAGTAGGGTACGAACCTGAAGGGCGAGGGTGCCCACCGGCATCTCGTCTCCCATCAGGGCGTCCACCCCCGCCGCCAACAGCGGCTCCAGGTCCCGGCCCACCGCCAGCCAGTAGGTGCCTGCGAGCTCCGCACGCTGGCGCAGAAAGGGCAGCACCTCCGCGAGCGGGACGCCCGGTGTGTCGGCGTGCAGCAGGACCACCGCGGGGGGATGGACATGCGCTTCTCGCAGCAGCGTCTCGGCGTCGGCGATGGCCAACACAGCCGCCTCCTGAAGTAGAGGCGCGAGCCGTTCCGCCCGGGTCGAGTCAGGGGACACAACAAACACCACCGGAACATGGGGAATGGGCATGGGATAGCTGGAGTCTATCGCGGGAAGGCCAGCTCCTCTGCTGCATCGTCCACGCCGCTCAAAGCACGCGGCACGCCCTCAGCGCAAGGACGTGCCGGAAGGCCTTCTTGTCCTCTTTGTCTACCCCTTGACACTCCCAGCCAGCAGGCCACGGACGAAGTACCGTCCCAGCAGGATGTACACCAGCAGGGTCGGCAGCGCCGCGAGAATAGCCCCGGCCATCGGCAGGTTCCAGCTCACCGCCTGGCCGCCCGCAAGCTGCGAGAGGGCATACGTGACGGGCTGCGAACTGGTGTTCGTGAGGGTGGCGGCAAACAGAAACTCGTTCCAGACCTGCGTGAACTCCCAGATAATCACCACCACAAAGGCGGGCAGGCTCAGCGGCCAAACCACCTGGCGGTAGATGCTCCAGAAGCCCGCGCCGTCGATGGTGGCGGCCTCGATCAGCGCATCGGGCACCTCCGCGTAGTAGTTGCGGAAAATCAGGGTGGTGATGGGCAGGCCATACACGACGTGCGCGAGGATCAGGCCCCAGATGCTGCCGTAGAGGCCCAGCGCCTTGACAAACTGGAAGAGGGGAATCAGCACGGCCTGATAGGGAATGAACATCCCAAACAGCATCAGCGCAAAGAGGAAATGGGCACCGCGGAACTTCCATTTGGAGAGCGCGTAGCCGTTGAGTGACCCCAGCAGCGCGGCGAGGATGGTGGATGTGACGGCAAGAAAGAGGCTGTTGCCGAGGTTGCCGCCCACCTTGGCCCAGGCCTCCACAAAGCTCTGCCAGTTGAGCACACGCGGCCACTGCCAGGTGGTGGCGAGGTTGATCGCGTCCGGCGTCTTGAGGGCCGTCGCGACCAGGAGGTAGACCGGCAGCAGGAAAAATAGCGCTCCGAGCAGCAGCAGCACGTACAGCCCGATGCGGCCCACTCTCCCCTTGCGCGAGGTGGGAGCAGCCGTGGTGGTGGGCAGGGTGGTGGTCATGCGTGACCCTCCTCGCTGCGGAAGGCGCTGCGCAGGTAAGGCACAATCACGACCGCGACCAGAATGAGCAGGATGGTCCCGATGGCCGCCCCCAGCGCGAACTGGTTTTGCCGAAAGGACGTGAGGTACATGTTCAGCGCGGGCACGGAGGTATAGGTGTTGTCCGGCCCGGCCATGGCGTACACGAGGTCAAAGATCTTGAGGCTGATGTGCCCCAGGATGATCATCGCGCTGAGGGTGATGGGCGAAAGCAGCGGAAAGACCACGTGCCGGTACATCCCCACCTCGCTGGCACCGTCCACACGGGCCGCCTCGCGCAGCTCCTCGGGAATGCCGCGCAGCCCCGCGAGGTAGAGGGCCATGGTGTAGCCGCTCATCTGCCAGACAGCGGCGATGATGATCCCGATCAGGGCGAGGTTAAAGCCGTGGAGTTCGGGCGCGGGCAGGATCTTGACGTTTGGGCCGACGAACAGTGCCCAGCCCAGAAGCAGCGCGGCGCAAAGCCCCGAGATGACGGCCCGGGCCCGGTCAGCGGCGCGCAGTGCCCGCACAGCCAGCCACACCAGCACGAGCGCGACCACGACAGCCGTGAGCAGCGGGAGCTTGTTCCAGTCAAACTGCCAGATGGCGTCGGTGCTGCTCAGCCAGCCAAAGCTCCCGGGCGGAAGGCCGAACACGGTCGGGAACTGGTTGAGCCCCCCCTGCGGCTGCAGCATCCAGCGCCAGATGGTGCCCGTCACGATAAAGCTCAGGCTCATGGGAAACAGGAAGAGCGTGCGCCACAGCCCCTCGCCCTTCGGATTGCGGTCAAGCAGCAGCGCCAGGCCCAGGCCCAAACCCAGACAGCCCAGAATAAAAAACACCGTGAAGAAGATCGTGTTCACCAGTTCCTGCCGAAAACGGACCTGAAGAAATCCGGTAAACAGATCCTGGTAGTTGGCCAACCCCACCCAGCGGATGATGGGGGTAGCGGCCAGGGCCTGTGCGGGATCGTTCCCCCAGTCGGTCAGACTGACGTAGATGGTGCGCCCGATAAATCCATAGACAAATACGGCCAGCAGCAGCACGCTGGGCAACAACACCAGGACGGACCACCAGCGGTCACGGGAGAGGCCTTTCAGGTGAGGTCACCTCCTTTCGAACGGTGGGGCCACAGGTGTGGGAGAAGACGCTCCTCCCTCCACCGGCGGCCCACCCATTATTTTGCTTACTTGCCGATGCCAGCGCGGCTCGCCAGTTGCTGGGCGGCTGCAGCGGCAGCCTGCGCGTTTCGGCTGGCGACGAACTGGTCGATGATGGCGCCGAAAGCGCTCGTGAAGCTTTCGGGAGCGACCGCGCCGTGCACCATGCTGCCAACGATCCGGCTCTTCTTCCAGTCGGCTGCCGCGCTCTTCGAGTAGGTGTTGTACCGGCTGAGGTCACTGTCGAGTCGCGCGGCGATGGAGCCCTTCAGGGGGTTGAAGGTGTCCTGGCCCTGTTTGCTGCCCAGCAGCTTGAGCCAGTTGATGGCCTCGGTGCGGTTCTTGGCTCCCTTGGGCAGCCCAAAGGAGTCGGCCAGCATCACGAACGTGCCGCTCGTACCGGGGGCCGTAGTCCAGCCGAAGCCGGTTCCGGGCTTGAGCTTCTTGGTGGTCGTGAAGTACCCCGCCGCCCAGTCGCCCATGACATTAAAGGCGCTCGTTCCGTCTGCGATTCGGTCGGCCGCCTGTTGCCAGCTCAGGCCGCTGGCATCCTTATTGGTGCAGTCGAGCACCTTGCCGAACGTGGTAAAGCCCGCCAGTACCTTGGGATCGGTGAATTTGAGCTTGCCCGCCCACAGGTCCTTCCAGCCCTGCGCCCCCAGCGTCCCGACCATCACGTTTTCCCAAAGGTGCTGTTGCGTCCAGTTTTCCCCGACGACGAGGGGCGCAGCGACACCCTTGGCCTTGAGCTTGGCGCAGGTCGTCAAGAATTCATTCCAAGTTTTGGGCGGGGTGACGCCCCAAGCCTTGAGTTTGGCGGGGTTGTACCACATCACGTTGGAGCGGTGCACGTTCACCGGCACGCTCCAGATGCCGCCCCGCGCAGAGAGCAGTTCGATCACGTCCCGGGGAAACACCTTGTTCCAGCCTTCAGACTGAAACAGCCCACTCAAGTCCTCCATGCGGCCCGCGACCACCCAGGTGCCGATCAGCTCCTGCCCCGCGTGCACCTGGAAGGAATCGGGGGGCGTGCCGCCCAGCATGCGGGTCTTGAGCACGGCCTTGGCATTGGTGCCCGCACCGCCCGAGACCGTCGCGTTGTCCACCGTGACGTTGGGGTACTTCTGCTTGTACAGCTTCAGCAGGGCTTCGAGGGCCGGGCCTTCATCGCCGGACCACCAGGAAAAAATCTCCAGCTTCCCAGCAGCAGAAGCGGTGGACGAGAGAGCAAGCGCAGCCATAAGCACAACTTTTTTCATAGGGTTCCTCCAGGGGAGAAAGAACGTGGGGTCGGGGCGAGTGCGGCGGCAGGCAGGGTGCCGGGTGGCCCCCGACCTACAGCCGCGACACGGTACAGGTGGCGCAGACCACACGGCGTAAGCAGATGATCGAGCAGCATAGCGCCCGCGCCCAGTACCCCGGCATCCGCGCCCAGGGTGCTCAGATCGATGCGCGTGCCGCCCGCATTGATGCGCAGGGTACGGCTGAGGGCACTCGTGCGAACGGCCTGTAGGAACACGTCTCCCGCCTGTGCGAGCCGCCCACCGACAATCACAACGCTGGGGTTAAAGAGGTTGAGCGCAGTACTGATCGCCACGCCGAGGTGATGTCCAGCCTCTGCCCACACAGCACGTGCCAGCGGATCCACATTGGCCAGGGCGATCAGATCGGGCAGCGTAGGGGGATCAGGCAGGGCGGTGAGCATTCCCGCCTCGCGGCGGGCCTGGGCCGCTGCCAACAGCACCTGCGCCGCCGCGTAACTCTCCAGGCTGCCGGGGTTGCCGCTGCGGCCCACCGGGCCCTGCTCATTGATGCTGATATGGCCGATCTCGCCCGCTCCCCCCCGAACACCGCGGTGTAGCCGCCCGCCCAGCAGGACACCCGCACCGATGCCCGTCGCCGCTTTCACGTAGATCAGGTCGCTCGCTCCGCGGTGCGCGCCAAAACGCGCCTCGGCCAGGGCACCCAGATTCGCGTCGTTGTCCACCCAGGCCGGCAAGCCCAGGGCCGCTTCGAGACCCGCCTTCACGTTCTCGCCGTCCCAACCGGGCATGTTGGGCGGCTGCACGACGCACCCTGTTGCGTAATCAACTGGACCCGGCACGCCCGCACCCACCCCCGCGACCCGCTCGCGGGGCACGTCCGCCTCCTTCAGCACCGCTTCTGCCAGCCCCGCCAAGAGCTCATACGTGGCGGCCGGACCACTCAGGATGTCGTGAGAAACGGTTCGGCTTGCCAAGGGGGTGCAGCGCAGATCGAGGAGGTCCACCCGTGCATGACTGGCCCCCAGGTCCACGGCAAGCAGGTAGGCCGCGCGGGTGTGCAGGGCGAGCAGGGTCGCGCGCCGGCCCACCTGTCCGTAGCCTTCCCGCCCTCCCGCTCGCGGGCCAACCTCGCGAACGAGTCCTGCCGCAATCAGTTCGGCGACGATGGAGCTGATCGCGCTGCGCGACAGGCCCAGTTCCCGTGCCAGGTCCACCCGAGCCCGTTGTCCCTGCCACAGCCGTCCAAGCAGCAGGAGCGTATGCCGGACCCGAATGGCAGCCAGGTCAAGCGTATCGGGAAGAGGCAGGGCGTACGTCACAAGAACTCCAACAGGGGTGGACCAGGAACAAAACCAGGGGAAACACGGTGCCGAAGCGCCGTCAGAAGCGTCTTGGTGGTGGCTGCATACTGCGCCTGCGCAATTTTGTTTGTCAAATGAACAAATGAATAGCGGGGGTCGGAGGGGCCTGGCCTGGGCTCGCCGACCAGGCCCCGTGCTCTTGGTCTATTGGTCTGGGTGCTCGGGTTCCTCGCCGCTCTTCTCTGCGGAGCGGCTCTGACTCTCGGGCCGCAGCAGGGGAAAGAGCAGCACGTCCCGAATGGAGTCGCTGTCGGTGAGGAGCATGGCCAGGCGGTCGATCCCCATGCCCATCCCGGCAGCGGGCGGCATGCCGTATTCCAGGGCCAGCAGGAAGTCCTCGTCCTGCTCATGGGCCTCCTCGTCCCCGGCCTCACGCCTTTGCGTCTGGGCCTCGAACCGCGCCCGCTGGTCGAGGGCGTCATTCAGCTCGCTGTAGATCGGCGCGAGCTCGAAGCCCGCGACAAAGAGGTCGGCGCGCTCGGCGAGGCCGGGGCGGCTGCGGTGCGCCTTGACCAGGGGACTGATCGCCAGCGGCACGTCGGTCACAAAGGTGGGGTTGATCAGCGTGTGTTCGACGTACTCGCCAAAGAGTTTATCCAGCAGCTTGTACTCCGGCACCCTGCGGAGCTCGGGATGCCGCTCGTCGGCCCAGGCCCGCAGCCGGGCGAGATCGGTGGGATCAAAGTCCAGCCCAGCCGCCTCCCGAAGCGCCGTCACGAAGTCCAAGCGGCGAAACGGCAGGCTGAAATCCACCTCCTTGCCCCCGTAGGTGAGGCGAGGTTCGCCCTTGAGCTCGGTGACCAGGCCGCAGAGCATCTCCTCGACCAGGCGCATCATGTCCTCATAGTCACCGTAGGCAAAGTACGCTTCCAGCATGGTGAACTCGGGGTTGTGGGTGCGGTCGATGCCCTCGTTGCGGTAGTTGCGGCCGATCTCGTACACCCGCTCGAAGCCGCCGACAAGCAGGCGCTTGAGGTACAGCTCCAGGCTGATGCGCAGGGAAAACTCGTGCGAGAGAGCGTTGTGAAAGGTCTTGAAGGGCTTGGCTTCCGTCCCGCCCGGCACGACCTGGAGGGTCGGCCCCTCCACCTCCATAAAGCCCCGCTCGTCCAGGAAACGGCGGATGTAGCGAATGGCCCGCGCGCGGGTTCGGTACGCCTCGCGCCGCTCGGGGTTGACCATCAGGTCAAGGTAGCGGCGGCGGGCACGCAGCTCCTCGTCCTGCAGGCCGTGGAACTTGCTGGGCAGGGGGTGCAGGCTCTTGACAAGGGGCTGCCAGCTCTTGACCCGCAGGGTGAGCTGGCCGGTCTTCGTGACAAAAGGAAAGCCCGTCACGCCGATGATATCGCCCAGATCGATCTTCTTCGTCGCGTCAAAGGCTGCGGTGTCCTGTTTGGAAAAGTGAAGCTGAATTCGGCCCTGCTCGTCCTGCAGGTCCGCAAAGGCCGCCTTGCCCATGTGCCGCATCAGCGTGACGCGGCCCGCTAACGCGTAGCTTTCTTCCGGCCACTCCTCTCCCGGCTGGGCCGCAGGATGGGCCGCCAGCACGTCAAGGGTATGGTGCGTCTGTGGGTAACGGTAGGGATAGGGTTCAAACCCCGCCTCGCGCAGCGCCTCCTGATTTCGTAGGCGGCTTACAGTCTGCTCATGCAAGCCCGCATAACGGGCATCCGGGTGAGGAGCATCGTTCGACATGGGGGGAAGTATAGGGGGCTGGAGACAGAAGGCTCTGCTCCAGCCCCTCGCCCCCGGCGCCTAGTACTCGATGTTCGTGACCCGGTACTTGACCTGCTTGCCGTTTTCGAGGTTCACCACAAAGGTCTCGCCGGTCCTGCGGCCCATCAGTTGGCGCCCAACCGGACTTTCTTCGCTGATGCGCGGAAGGGTGCCTCCCAATACCGCCGCCTCGGGAGCGCTCACGATCTGAACGCGCATATCCTTTTTGGTGGTCTCATTGGTGAGGGTCACGATGGCGCCGAGCTCAACGGTGCCCTCGTTTTCATGGTCCTCGATGATGGTGGCGCGGGCAAGGGTCTCTTCGAGTTCCTCGATCCTCGCCTCGATGTTCATCTTCTCGCGCTTGGCGTCCTCCAGACCGGTATCCTCGGTGTCGGCGCTGGTTTCCATCTGTTCTTGCAGGATGCGGGTCGCTTCTGCGAGCCGAGCCTGTTCCTGGGCCAGGGTCCGCTGGAGGCGCTCATGGCCTTCACGGGTGAGTCTGACTTGCCTGGGTGCCTGTACCACTGCTGTCCTCCGTTGCCGGGAAGTGGGAATGGGGGGAAAGGGGTGTTCTGAGAATTGCAGGGCATTCTGCCACACGCCCGCTGGGGTGGCAAGAAAATGTAACGGGCCGCACCTGATCCCGCCGGGTCAATCGGCGCGCGTTCCCAAATCGCGGGTGACGCGCGCGGTTAGCAGGACCAGAACTGTACAGACGAGCCCCAGGGCGGCCAGGGCCAGGGGCACGCAGCCTGCCCCGCTGCGGGCGACGAGCGCGCCCAGTCCCGCAGGCGCCAGCATGCCCCCCAGAGACCCCGCAATCAGCAGGGCAGGGACCTGCCGAGCGGGAAGGCAGCGGGTCATCCAGGCGAGCACCGTGCCAAACACCGGTCCGAGGGTGATTCCCGCGAGCACATACGCGGCGGGGGCAAGCGCGGGCACCGCCGCGGTGAGAGCAGCGAGGGTCGTGAGGCCAGCCGCCGTCAGAACGAGCACGGGCGGCGGCACCCGGGCCCCAAACAGCCCGGTCAGGACGCGACCGGCGGTGAGGCCCGCCCAGTAGCCGCTGAGAATCAGGGCGGGCGCGGCAAAGCCCAGGGCGCTGAGGTGACGGGCCAACCACGCCCCAAAGCCCACTTCTAGCCCCACGTAGGTGGCGAGCAGCAGGGCGAACAGCAGCAGGGGCAGGCCGGGGCGCACGGCCCCTCCCGAAGCGCCGGAGGCCGGCAGGGCGGGCACACCCCACAGCCGGACCAGCAGCAGCGTGGCCAGCCCCAGCCCCGCGACGGTCAGGAACGGCAGTGCCAGCGACCGGGAACCCAGCGTGGCCACCAGGAGCGGCGACAGGATACTTCCCACCCCGAACACCGCATTCACCAGGTTCACCGCCCGCGTCCCGATCCCCGCGTAGGCCGTGTTGAGCGCTGCACTCATGCCGCCCAGGCCCAGCCCGCCCAACAGCGCCGCCGCCACAGCCAGGCTCCACGCCGGAGCCAGGGCCACGCCCGTTACACCGGTGAGCAGCAGCAGCAGGCTGCCCACCACCACACGCCGCACGCTCAGGCGCGTGAGGGCCACCCCAGCCAGGGGCGGAGCGACCGACGACCCCAAAAAGTGCGCGCTCGCGATCAGGCCGACCGTCGCCGCGCCGACGCCGTACCGCGCCTGAAACAGTGGGAAGGCGGCCCCGTACATCGCCTGAAGCACGCCCAGGGTCAGGAACGCAGCCCCACCCGGCACGAGCAAGGGAGCAGTCAGCGGCAGGGCGGGGCGAAGGGCACTCACGCTGCGGGAGCGTAGCACAGCTCGCCGGGGCGCAGTGGCCCGCGTTCCCTCCCCTAGCGCGGCATAAAGACCAGGCTAAAGAGCCACTTGTTGCTTTGACCGTCCCGTGTCCACTCGTAGCCGATGCCGGCCCCAACGAGGCTCGGGAGGGCCTGGACGCGGAAGAGCACGTCGTTCCACAGGTCGGTTCGGTCCTCCTGCCAGTAGTGGGTGACCCGGCTGCGGACGGCCCCCACGCCAAAGACACTCGCCGTGTCGCGCACGGGCAGGCGGTAGGTGACGCTGGCGTTCGTCTCCTGGTAGCGGCCCAGCCCGAAGTCAGGAATGGCGACCCGTCCAGCCACAAAGCGCTCGAAGTGCGAGGCGGACACCGTCAGCCCCGCCGCAGGCGTCACGCTTGCGCGCACCGAGAAGTCTACGCTTCCCTGCGCCTGCTTCTGCACCGGAAAGGTATACAGGCGGGCGGTGCTGGCCAAACCCACGTTCACCTTGCCCAACGTCCGTTCGTAGCCGCCTCCCACCTCGCTCTGGGTGTAGGGAGCGGCCACCTCCCCCTGGTAGGCCACGCCCACATTGTTCAGGACGCGCACTCGGTCCCTCAGGGTGGTCAGGGCATACCCAGCGCTGAAGCGCGAGTGGTAGCCGCTCCCTTGCAGCAGACCGGTGTACTGCACACCCCGCCAGGGGTCATGCCGGACTTCTAGCCGAGGAATCCCCCGCGCCGCGTTCAGCCCGTTGTCAAACACCCCAGCCGCCAGGCTGGTGTCATCCAGTCGGGTGTAGACACCGTATTCCCAGTAACGGGGATGCCTGACCAGCACCAGACGCACATCCGGCTGAACGGGCAGCGGGAAGGCCCGCACGCCAAAGCTCACGCCTCCATCCAGTCCAACAACCAGCTCCGTTCCCCCGAGGCGGGGACCGTAGTTGGCGGGAAGCCGCAGCGAGGGCGGGGGGCTCGTCTGGGCAGCGGCGGTGGCAGCGAGGCTCAGGGCCAGCATGCCGGCTTTCAAAAGGATGGCGGGGCGATGAGGCACCTGCGCATCTTGACGCCTCCGCGCCGACTTTTGATGAAGGGGCCGAACTCAGGTTCGAACGTTCACCACCGTCACGCCGTGCCCGCCTTGGTTGGCCTCCGCGTCGTGGAAGGACTCGACGCGCTTATCTGTCTTGAGGTAGTCGCGCAGCACCCGCCTCAAGACGCCCTGGCCTTTGCCGTGAACCACCCGCAGCGGCGTCTCCTTGAGTGCGTGTGCCTCGGCAATCGCCTGGCGCAGCTCCTCGACCGCCTCCTCGACCCCCAGGCCACGCAGTTGCAGCTCGTGCTGGAAGTTGCCCGGCCGGGTGCCCGCAAAGGTGGGCCGGGGGGCCCGGACCTTGGGCTCAGGTTTCAGGCGCACGTCGCGGCGCTTCACGCCGACCTTCATCACGCCGAGCTGCACCACCAGGTCATCGCCGCGCATCTCCAGCACCTGGCCCTGGGCGCCGTAGGCGGGTACGTCTACCGTGCTGCCCACGCGGATGGGGTCGCCGCGTTCCTCACGGGAGGGAGGCGGGGTGGGGCGGGCTTTTTGCGCGGCCGCGCGCAGCTCGCGCAGTTCCTGCATCACGCGCGGACGAGCGCTGTCCTCCTGCGCGCGGGCCCGCAGCGTGCGCACCCGCTCGATGGCGTCGGCATAGAGCGTTTCAGCCTTCTGCGCAGCTTCTGCCAACATTTCGTTTCGGCGGGCGTCCAGCGTCTCGCGTTCGTGGCGCACCCGGGCGAGTTCGGCTTCTGCCTCACGGCGGGCCGCCGCCGCGGCTTCCAGTTGCGCGGCGAGGTCGGTGCGTTCGCGCTCCAGGCCCTCCAGCATCCGTTCCATCAGGCCCGCGTCGGGACCGAGGAGTTCTTCGGCACGCGCGAGCACAGCCGGCGGCAGACCCATGCGCCGAGCGATCGCCAGCGCGTACGAGCGGCCCGGCTGCCCCACCTGAAGGCGGTAGGTGGGGCTGAGCGTCTCCAGGTCAAAGCCCATCGAGGCGTTTTTCAACCCCGGCGTTTCCAGCGCAAAAAGCTTCAGCGGCGAGAGGTGCGACGTGATGATGCCGCGCGCGTCCTGCGCGAGAAGCGTCTCGATCAGCGCCTGCGCGAGGGCCGCCCCCTCCTCGGGGTCGGTGCCGCTGCCCAGCTCGTCCACGAGGACCAGGGTGTCGGGCGCGGCGTGCCGCAGCACGTATCTGAGGTGCTTGAGGTGCGAGGCGAAGGTGGAGAGGCTCGCCTCAATGCTCTGCTCGTCCCCGATGTCAACAAGCACGTCGCGGACCACGGGCAGCCGAGCGCTGGCGGCGGGCACGTACATCCCGCACTGGTGCATCAGGACGGCAAGGCCCAGCGTCTTGAGGGTGGCCGTCTTGCCGCCCATGTTGGGGCCGGTGATCAACAGCAGCTTGGTTTCCCCAAGCCCGATGTCGTTGGGAACGGGGTTCTCGATCAAGGGGTGACGAGCTTCCCGCAGGTCATAGGTGTGATCGCTCGCGGGTTCGGGGCGGTTAAGCCGCCAGTCACGGGCCAGGCGGGCCTTGGCGGCGATCAGGTCGAGTTCGCCGATCGTGGCCAGGGTCATGGGAATCTCGGCGTCCTGGGCAAGCAGACCCGACAGCTCGGCCAGGATGCGCCGCACCTCCGCCTCCTCGTCCAGGATGAGGCGGGCGAGTTCGTTGTTGAGCGGAGTGATGGCGGCCGGTTCCACGAAGTAGGTCTGCCCGGTCGCCGAGGCGTCCACGATAATGCCCTGGACCTGGCCCACCCGGCTGGCCTGCACCGGCAGCACGTAGCGGTCGCGGCGAATGGTGACAAGGTGCTCTTGCAGCACGTCCGCCCACTTCTCCAGCGTGGCCGCCAGGCGCTCGCGGATGCGGTTCCTGAGCGGCTCGATGCGTTTGCGCAGGTCGCGCAGCGTGTGGCTGGCATCGTCGCGTACGGCCCCATCACGGTCGAGGGAGGACAGCACCCGGCGCACCAGCTCGCTGTGGTCACCCAGGCCCAGCGCCACGTCACGCAGCGGTCCACGCGAATTGGCGTTGATCGCCCGCCGCACCGCCATCGCGCCGTCGAGGGAGTACGCGGCATTCAGCAGGTCCTGCCCGGAGAGGACCCGGCCCTCCTGCGCCCGCGCGTGCAGCTCACGGATGTCCCCAATCCCGCCCAGCGAGAGGCTCACGCCGAACAGGGCATCCTCCACCTCGTCCAGTTCGCGGGCAATGCGGCCCCCATCCGCAGAGGGCATCAGTGCCCGAGCCCGCTCTCTCCCTAAGGGCGTGGCGCTGCGCTCGACCAGCGCGTCACGAATGCGGGGAAAGTCCAGGGCGTTCAGGGCACGGGGGGCAAACGGCATCTCAACAAGGAGGATAACAACGCGCCCGGTCCCGGAACGTGCGCCGGGTGGCCTAGAGGGCAGGCAAGCCGCATGCCCGCTTACGGTCCTGTCGCCCAGAATGTGAGGCAATAGGGTATGACCACCTTTCCAGCGGGTCCCCGCCGCGTCCTCGTCACGGGCGGAACGGGGTTTGTCGGACGCTCCATCGTCCGGGAACTGGTCGAGCGGGGCCACACGGTCTACGCCGGGTCAAGGGGCGGGGAGGCGCTGCCAGGGGCGCGCGGCATCACCCTGGACGTCACCGATCCGGGAAGCGTTCTGCGGGCGGTGGGCGAGGCCGAGCCGGACGCGGTGATCCACCTCGTGGGCATCATCGAGGAGACGGGCAGCCAGACCTTTCAGAGGGTTCATGTGGAGGGCACCCGACACGTGCTCGCCGCCACCCCGCGCGGCGCCCGTTTTCTGCACATGAGTGCCCTGGGTGCAGACGAGGCCAGCGCGAGCCGCTACAGCGCCACAAAGGGCCAGGCCGAGCGCCTGGTGCACGACAGTGGTCTGGAATGGACCATCTTCCGGCCCAGCCTGATTTTTGGCGTGGGGGACGATTTCTTCGGGCGGGTGCTGCGCGACCTTGTGACCGCCGCGCCGGTTGTGCCCATGATCGGGGACGGTTCCTTTCCCTTTCGGCCGGTCAGCGTGGAGGATGTGGCGCTGGCTTTTGCCGGGGCGCTCGAAAAGCCGGAGACGGCCGGGCAGACGTACGCCCTGACTGGCCCGGAGGAGTACACCTTCCGCGAACTCCTCGAGCAGGAGCAGCGCGCGCTGGGCCAGAAGCGGCCCATCGTCCCGGTGCCGCTCGCCCTGATGAACGTGGCCGTGCCGCTGATGCAGGTTCTCCCCCATCCGCCCATCACCCGTGACCAGTACGTGATGCTCAAGGCAGGCAATACCGCGCCCAACGAACCCGCGCGGACAGTGTTTGGTCTTCCCATGCACCGTCTTCGGGACCGGTTACCGGAGATCCTTCGCCGGTCCAGTTCTGCACATTGATACGGATACGGGAGAGCAGCGCTCCGTCCATCCTCCCTCCCGCGGGCCTGGGCCTGCCCCGATGTTGCGCAGTTGAAGTTAAGCGGTTGTCGCTTGGCGTTCGAACTCGTGGGGCGTCAAGTACCCGAGAGTCGAGTGGCGGCGCTGGCGGTTGGAGAAGACCTCAATGAACTCGAACACGGCGCGTCTGGCAACCTCTCGATTCTCGAACATGGCGTCCTCGAACAGCTCCCGCTTCAGGGAGCTGAAAAAGCTCTCCACGACGGCATTGTCCCAGCAATCCCCCTTGCGGCTCATGCTGCCCCTGGCCCGCAGGCGGGCCAGTTCGTCTTGAAAGATTCTGCTGGCGTATTGGCTGCCCCTATCGCTGTGATGGAGCAAGCCCGGCGGCGGATCACGACGTCCAGCGGCCATTCGAAGGGCGGCTAGCGGCAGGGTGGCGGGCATGGACGCATCCATCGCGTAGCCCACCACGGCCCGCGAATGCAGGTCCAGGGTGACCGCCAGGTACAGCCAGCCCTTCCGGGTCGGCACGTACGTGATGTCGGATGCCCAGACCTGATGGGGCTGCTGAACCTCGAACTGGCGCTCCAGCAGGTTGGGGCAGACCGGGAGGGAGTGATGGCTGTCGGTGGTTCGCACCCAGCGTCGCTTCCCCTTGGCGCACAGCCCCCCTGAACGCATCAGGCGAGCCACGCGCTTTCGAGAGACGCGCAGACCTTCGGCCCGCAGTTCCGCGTGAACTCGTGGCGCCCCATACCTGCCCTTGCCGCGCTGGTGAACGTCTCGGATGCGCTGCTGGAGCAGCGCATCCTGCTGCTTGCGGTGGGAAAGTGGCCTTCTTCGCCAACTGTGGTACCCGCTCACCGACACCTCCAGCACCCGGCACATCACGTCCAAGCGGTACCTCAGCGTATGGTCTCTTTGGCGAAGAAGGCCGCCGCTTTTTTCAGGATTTCGCGCTCCTAACGCAAGATCTCGTTCTCTTTGCGGAGCCGCTGCATCTCCTGCTGCTCCACGGTGAGGACCTGCTTCCCCTGCCCTGGGAACGCTCCATCACCTTTCTCCCGCTCGACGTTCATCCATTTCCGGAGCAGTGAGACGTTGATGCCCAGGTCGCGGGCGGTGCCCGAGAGGTTGCCGCTGGTTCGGGCAAGTTGCACTGCATCTCGCTTGAACTCGGCGGTATGAATTCCGCGGTTCGTCATGATGGCGCCTCCTATCTTCGAGGCTTCTCTCCACCTGCGCAAAACCGGGTCACCCTCAGACCCGTGCTTTGCTCGGGTGGATACAAAGAGGCGGCGCCCTTTGAAAGGGGTTGGCGCAGGCGGGGTGCTGATACGTCCCTGATGGACAGGTTCTACCTTCCCGCCGATGCCGCACCATCAGCTTGGACAACAGCACTCGCGACGACTTGGCTTGCCTGGGCTCCTCTCCCGCTGGTCCAGCGGTCTGCTGGGCACGGCGCTGCTGCTCACACCGGCGGCCCAAGCGGTCGCGGTGGGCCTCGAAGGGCAAGTGCACAATCTTGCCGTTCTAGAACGTGAGCTGGGTCGGGACGGAGTCTTGGTGCTCCTGACGAACTTGACGGCTGGCCATCTGGTAGGCGTTGGACACCTTCAAGGGGGACAATTCCAAATCGGAATCCCGGAAAAGTTTCATCCGCCGGTGAGTCCCGCTCAATTCTGTGCGGGTGTTCGCAGCCTGCCCAGCGAGCCGAACATCTACATCGCCGAGTCGCTGCTGGCCTATCAACCGGCGCGTAACGCGGCCACCCTTCTTAGTCAGGCGGATCATCCAACCAATCCCACCCGGCGAGCCCAGTGGTTTTATAGTGACCGTGCAGCGACGGTCCGGGGCCGTTGCAGCGGCCTGAACACTTCCTACCAGTTAAAGCTTCGTGCCGGCTGGAATGCCGTCATGACAGTGAGCCAACCCGGCCACTTTCTGGTGACCAATGCCACCTCCAGCCTGCCCTACTGGGCCCAGCCCACCCCGCTTCGCCAGGTCCGCACGCTCTTTCGGACCCTCTTTGCACACCCCTGAATACGCTAGCTTGCGACCGTGACCGCTCGCGCACCCCTCCTCCCCCCCACCGAAAAACCGCGCGTGCTGGTGGAGCACCCCGACTTTTACGTGGTGCACAAGCCCGCGCTGTGGCTCACCCATCCGGTTCGGGCGCGGGTGGACGTGCCCGACGTGCTCACCTTTCTGCGGGCAGAGACGGGGGAGCGGGACCTTGCGCCGCCGCACCGCCTCGACCGCGAGACGAGCGGCACGCAACTGCTCTCGCGCGACGCGGACGCGGCACGGCGGTTTTTCACCCTGTTTAAGGAACACCTCGTTGGAAAAACGTACCTCGCCATCGTGCACGGCTCGCCCGACTGGGAGCGGTACACGCTGGACGCGCCGCTGGGAGACCTGGGGCTGGGGGGGGCCAACCGGATCGCCGTTCGGCAGGCGGTGGTGCCGAACGGGCGGCCAGCGGTGACCGACTTCCGGGTGGTCGAGCGGCGGGCCGGTTTCACGCTGCTCGAGGCGTATCCGCGCTCGGGCCGCCTGCATCAGATTCGCGCGCACCTCGCACACCTGGGCCTGCCCATGGTGGGGGACAAGATCTACGGGCCCGACCCGCAGGCGTTTTTAGAGTTCATCCAAAGCGGCCAGACCCCCGAACTCACCGCGCGGCTGCTGCTGCCCCGGCAGGCCCTCCACGCCGCCCGTATCGCCTTTCCTTGGGCGGGCACGCAGTTCGTGGGGTGGGCCCCGCTCGCGCCTGACCTGCAGGAGTTCTGGGCGGGGCTGCCCGAGGCCCCCGCTCAGACGACGATGCGCCGGTAGGCCCCGTCTTCTCCCACCGCGGGAAGCTGGCCGTACATCAGCTCCTGCTCCACGACGCGGGCCAGGTCCTCGCCGAGCTGCCGGGCACTGCGCCCCTCGCTCTCCAGCGGTTCGGCCACCACGTCGAAGCCGCGCCGGGCGTTCACATCCTGCGTGCGGACTTCGATGTACAGCGTGCTGTCCTCGACGCGGGGCGTGATGGTCACACCCTCCGGATGATCGGAGTTGAAAGCAGACTGGAAAGCCTCAAGAGCCTCTTGCAGGTTCAGGCGTGCGGTCATGGCCGCAGTGTGACGCGCTCAGAGGAGCGCGAACTGCTGCCTCCGCCACACCCCAAACGGGCGTGAAGAGCGGGTAAAGGAGCGGCCTATACTGGCCGCACATGACCTCCCCTTCCTTCCCAGCCCCGCGCGTGAGCCCCTGGGTGCTGTCGGCCTTCTGGTTCGGAACAGCCTTTCACTGGTTGCTGCTGCTGCTGATCCTGATGCCCGCGAACGTGGTGCGCTTCGTGGGCGAGGAGCAAAAGGGCACGTACCTGGGCCTTCTGACCGCGCTGGGCGCGGTGCTGGCGCTGGTGCTGCCCCCCATCATCGGTGCCCGCAGCGACCGTACCGGCCGGCGGTTGCCCTACATCCGGCTGGGGTTGGGCGTCAATCTTGCGGGCCTGGGCGTGATGGCCTGGGCGGCCTCGGCGCTTTCGGGCATGGGGGGCTTCTGGGTGTACGTGCTGGGCTTCCTGCTTGTGCAGTTCGGGAATAACTATGCCACCGCCCCCTACAGCGCGCTGATCCCGCAACTCGTGCCGCCCGCCCAGCGGGGCCACTACAGCGGCGTGATGGGCCTGCTCCAGGCGGCCGGGCAACTGTTGGGAGCGGTCGCGGCCTTTGTGGTGGGGCTGCTGGGATGGCCGGCGCTGGTGTCCTTTGGGCTGATCGCCGTGGTGCTGCTGGTCCCGGCCCTGGTCACCCTGCGCGGGGTCCCCGAGGACGCAGCGGCCGCGCTCGCCCCGAACACTCCTCCCCTGACCTGGCAGCAACTCTTCGCCTACCCCCCCTTCCTGTGGGTGTTTGTGACGCGGGTGCTGTTCGCACTCGGGCAGTACAGCGTGCAGCCCTTTTTGCAGTACTACAACGCGGACGTGCTGCGGCAACCCGAGCCCGAAACCAGCACCTCGATCATGCTGGTGTGCATCATCGCGGGAAGCATCGCCTCCGCGCTGATCGGGGGGCGGATCAGCGACCGGGTGGGCCGCAAACCCGTGATCTATGTGGCGGGCACAGTGATGGCGGCGGCAGCCCTCCTGCTGCTGGTCGCGCCGGGGTACCCAGCGGCCCTGGTGCTTGCCGTGGTGTTCGGGCTGGGCTTCGGCGCCTTTACCAGCGTGGACTGGGCGCTGGGAAGTGACGCGCTGCCCAGCGCGAGCAGCTACGCCCGCGATATGGGCATCTGGCACGTGGCCTTTGTTGCGCCGCAGCTTTCCAGTGCGCCGCAGGGTGCCCTGCTCGACTGGGGAAACACGCAGGGGCCCAACGTGGGGTACACCCTCGTCTTCGGGGGAGCGGCGCTGTTTTTCTTGGCGGGCGTGGTGCTGGTGCGGAACGTGCCGGAGGTCGTCCGCAGGCGGCCCCTCACGCAACCTGACGGGAACCTTTAGACGGTGCCCTTCCTGCCAGAAGCGGCGGTAGGGCCCGTGACAAGCTCGCTCCATGACCCAACACACCGAACATCCGACCCGTGAGGAAGCGATCAAAACCCTGGCCGGGCTGATCAAGGACGTGAAGTTCGCCATGCTGACGGTCACGACCGCAGAGGGGCACCTCAAGGCGCACCCCATGACCACCCAGCAGACCGAATTCGACGGGGACATCTGGTTTATCGGGGGCAAGGACACCGAACAGGTGCAGTGCATGGCGGCTCGCCCGCAGGTCAACGTCAGCTACTCGGACCCTGGCAAAAACAACTACGTGAGTGTGAGCGGGGTTGCCGAGCTCGTCGAGGACCGGGCCAAGCTGGAAGAACTGTGGAGTGACCTCTACAAGGCGTACTTCCCGCAGGGCATCGACGACCCGAACATTCAGCTCATCAAGGTCAGCGCCCAGGGAGCCGAGTACTGGGAGGGCAGTGGCCGGATGAAGGCCCTCTTCCAGATGGCCCGCGCCGCCGTCACCGGAAAGCCCGCCACCGATATGGGGGACAACGCCACCGTCAAGCTCTGAGGCTGACCAAAAGATTCGCGCAAGCCCCCGAATTCATCCGTGGCGTGAGCGAATCGCCCCGAAGGAATGGGGGTGGAAGTCAAAACGTGCTTCCCTCCACCCTTCGGGTGAGCCTTCCGCGCCGAACAGGCGTACCGGGTCGGGCAGACCCGTCGGGACAAAACGCAGCGGGTGGCCGCAGACGTGTCAAAAGCCCCGGCTTGAGACAGCGGGTATGTCAAGACGCCTTCGCCCCAGGACGACGCGCCTGGGGCGAACTTTGAGGAACCGGCAGAGCAGGAAAGCAAGACCCGCTCGCCTCAATCCAGGTTGATGTCAATCACCGGGGGAGGCGTCTCCTCCCCGTTCGCGCCGTCTGCCTGAGGGGAGGCGGGCGGCGGGGTCACCTGCCAGCTGAGGTGAGCCGGAGGGGAGGACGGCCGAACGGTGATCTGAGGAACGCGGGACGGGACGTCCGGAGACCGCTCCGGCGAGCCCTGGGCCGCTCGGCGGGCCGCGATCAGGATGGCGTCCACATCCTCAGCGCTCAGGAGGCCCCTGCTCTGCAGCGTGCTGAGAATCGCCAGGGCGAGCTTGCGAACGTACTCCACGTCATTGGAGCTGGGAGGAGTGGGCGCGCCTTGCCGCGTCATGCCTGCACCCTAGCGCGAAAGGGCAAGGGGAGTGGCGGCTTGCTCCCCCTTACCGCCGCAGTAACAGGCGGCATTCCGCGGAGCGGGACAGGAACGGGCAGACCCTAGAAGCGGGTGGTATCTTCTAGCCGTCTGTCAAAGTGGCGTGAAGTCTCACCCACACGGCACCCCGCCGCCCTCCATGGGGGAGGGAGCAAGAGGAGGAAGAGGGAATGTACCGAGGAAGAGAAGGGCAGTGGGCCTTCCTGCTTCACCGCCTGTCCGGGCTGGCGATCCTGGCCTACTTTCTGCTGCACGTCGTGAGTATCAGCCTGTTTATGTTTGGCGAGCGGGCCTACATGAGCCTGCATACGCTCTATGAGCTTCCGATCTTTAGCCTCGGCCTGATCCTGGTCACGGCAGGCGTTGTGTACCACGCTCTCAACGGCCTGCGCATCATCGTGATGGACTTTACCGGGCGGGGTGTCGCGTACCAGCGCCAGATGTTTTACGGCGTGCTCGGGCTCACGCTGCTTGCCACCGCCTACACCGCCTTTGTGGTGATTGGCCGTCTCCTCGGGGGTGAAGCGTGATTCGCGCCCGCACCCTCACGGACGCCCGGCAGCAGGCCCACTCCAACGCCGAGCTGAACTGGTGGATTTTCATGCGGATCAGCGGCCTGATCCTGATGTTCCTGGTGCTCGGCCATATCTACATGACCTTTATTCAGGTGAGTGAAGCGGACGCCACCTTCGACGCGGTCGTTTTCAAGCTGCAAAACCCCGCCTGGAAGTTCTATGACTGGATGATCCTGCTGCTGGCCATGCTGCATGGCGCAAACGGCGCACGCTACTCCATCGAGGACTATGTGCGTTCGCGCCCCAACCGCGCCTGGGTCAAAGGCATCTTCTACACCGTCTGTGCCGTGATCTTCCTGCTGGGCACGGTCGGCCTGTTCTCCATCTAAAAAGGACGCTGATTCCTATGCATCATCGTTACGACGTACTGGTCGTCGGTGCGGGTGGCGCGGGGCTTATGGCCGCGCTGTACGCCGCCAAGGGCAACGTGTCGGTTGCCTGCATCTCCAAGCTCTACCCCACCCGTTCCCACACCGGGGCGGCGCAGGGCGGCATCGGCGCAGCGCTGGGCAACGTGACCGAGGACCACTGGGAATGGCACATGTTCGACACCGTCAAGGGCGGCGACTACCTCACCGACCAGGACGCGGCGGAAGTCTTTGCCAAGGACATCATCGAGGCGGTCTACGAGCTCGAGCATATGGGGCTCCCGTTCTCCCGCACGCCCGAAGGCAAAATCGCCCAGCGCAAGTTCGGCGGCCACACCCGCGACTTCGGCAAGGCGGCGGTCGAGCGCTCCTGTTACGCGCAGGACCGCACCGGCCACATGATTCTGCAAACGCTGTACCAGCAGAACGTCAAGGCCGGAACCACCTTCTACAACGAGTTCCACGTCACCGACCTGATTATCGAGCGGGGGCGCTGCTGCGGCGTGGTCGCCTACCACTACGCGACGGGCGAGGTCCACACCTTTCACGCGAAGGCCGTGATTCTCGCCGCGGGGGGCTTCGGGCGGATCTTTAAGATCACCTCGAACGCCCTGACGCTCACCGGCGACCTGATGAGCATCTACTACCGCAAGGGCCTGCCGCTGGAGGACATGGAGTTCTACCAGTTCCACCCCACCGGTCTGGCCAAGCTGGGCATTCTGGTGACGGAGGGGATTCGCGGGGAGGGCGGCATTCTGCGCAACGCGAGCGGCGAGCGCTTTATGGAGCGCTACGCGCCCACCATCAAGGACCTCGCGCCGCGCGACATCGTCTCGCGCTCCATCATCAAGGAGATACGCGAGGGACGCGGCGTAGGCCACGACAAGGACGCCGTGCACATCGATCTCACGCACCTGCCGCGCGAGGTGATCGAGGTCAAGCTCGCGGAGATCACGGACCTCGCCAGGACGTACCTGGGGCAGGATCCGGTCAAGGATCTGGTCGCCGTGCAGCCCACTGCCCACTACGCGATGGGCGGGATTCCCACCGACATCAACGGCCTGTGCCTGGCGGACGGGGCGGGCACCACGGTCGAGGGCCTGTACGCGGCGGGTGAGCAGGCCTGCGTCAGCCTGCACGGCGCAAACCGCCTGGGGACCAACAGCCTGGGTGACCTGGTCGTGTTCGGCCGCCGCGCGGGAATCGCGGCCGCGGCCTACGCCCGGCAGGCGGAGTATCCCGAGATGCCGGAGCACCCCGAACGGGACACCCTGGAGATGTTTAGCCGCCTGCGCCACGCGAGCGGCAAGGAAAACGGCGCCGTGATCCGCAAGGAGCTGCAAGAGTCGATGATGAATAACGTCGGCATCTTCCGCAACGGCCCGGATATGGAAAAGCAGGTCGGCATCCTGCAGGAACTCAAGGCCCGTTACGCGCACGTGAGCGTTTCCGATCCCAGCCAGCGCTACAACAGCGAGCTGATCGAGGCGATGGAGCTCGGGTTTATGCTGGACTGCGCCGAGGCGATGACGGCGAGTGCGCTCAACCGCAAGGAGTCGCGCGGGGCGCACGACCGCGAGGACTACCCCGAGCGCGACGACACCAATTGGCTCAAGCACACCATGGCCTACCGGGATTTGGACCATCCTGGACGGGTGGTGATCGGCTACAAGGACGTGGTCCTCAAGGGCTTCACCCGCGCCTTCGAGCCCAAGCCCCGCGTGTACTGACAGGGTGTGGGCCGTGCTTCCCCACGGCTCACACTTCAGAGGAAAAGACATGGCAGAACAGCACGTTCCCGTTGACACCTACACCACCCCGACCATCCGGGTCAACGTCAAGATCCTGCGCTTCAACCCCGAACAGGACAAAAAGGCGCACTGGGAGACCTACCCGGTGGAGGCCCAGCCCAGCGACCGGGTGCTTGACGTGCTCAATTACGTCAAGTGGTACATCGATCCCAGCCTCACCTTCCGCCGTTCCTGCGGCCACGGCATCTGCGGCAGCGACGCCATGCTGATCGCCGGACGCAACCGCCTGGCCTGTAAGACGCTGCTGCGCGACGTGGTCAAAGACGGCGGCACCCTCACCGTCGAGCCCATCCGCGGTCTGAAGGTCGAAAAGGACCTGCTGGTGGATATGGATCCCTTCTTTGACGCGTACCGGGCGATTATGCCCTACTTCATCAATGAGGATCCGCCGCCCGCGACCGAGCGGCTGCAATCGCCCGAGCAGGCGGACCGGATGCAGCATTCCAGCAACTGCATCCTGTGCGCGTGCTGCACGACCTCCTGCCCGATCTTCTGGGTCAACGGCTCCTACCTTGGTCCCGCCAGCATCGTGCAGGCACACCGCTTTATCTTTGACAGCCGCGACCAGGCGACCCACCAGCGGCTGAACATCATGAACCAAAATACCGGCGTGTGGCGCTGCCGCACCGCCTACAACTGCACCGAGGCATGCCCGCGTGACATCCCGATCACCACCATCATCGAGGAGGTCAAGCGCGCGGTGATGTACCAGCAGGCGTAAGGGGAGCCGTCAGCGATCAGCGATCAGCAAACAGAGGGGCGGAGGCCAGGGGGCTTCCGCCTTCTGCTTTGGGACGCTCAACGCGGGTGAAGGCGGCGCACACACCCCGCACCTGCGAAGCCTTCAGGATAACGGTGAGGAGAGAACTGATGACGACACGGGAAAGGGAAATGGACGGGACAACTGCCGGGCGGCGTTCGCTTTGGGGAGGAGTCCTGCTCGGGCTGGGCCTGGGGGGGTTTTTCGACGGGATCGTGCTTCACCAGATCCTGCAATGGCATCACCTGGTCAGCGAGGTCTATCCGCCCACCACCCCCGAAAACCTGCGACGCAACACGCTTGCCGACGGCCTTTTTCACGCCATGACCTGGGTCTTCACGGTCCTGGGGGTGTTCCTGTTGTGGAGCGGCCTGCGGGGCCAGCACGCGACCTGGCGGACCTCCGCTTTCGTCGGTACCCTGCTCCTAGGCTGGGGCCTGTTCAACGTGGTCGAGGGCCTGATCAACCACCAGCTGCTTGGGGTTCACCACGTTCGCCCCGGGCCTGATCAGCTCGCCTACGACATCGGCTTCCTGATCTGGGGGGCCGTCATGCTGCTGGTGGGCTGGAGCCTGATGCGCCGAGCAGCGGCATAGGGCCGTACCCCGGAGCGCTTCTTTTGCTGACGGCCAAAACTGAACGCTCCCTCAGAACTGCATCGCGTACCGCGCGCCGTCGCTGCCGGTACACTCGCCGATGCCGCGGCCCTCGGCATCCACCTGAAGGGTGCAGGTCAGGGTTCGGGGGGTTGCCCCGGTGGTCCTGGCGATGAGGTTGCCGCTGCGCAGGGTGATCTGTGGGGTGCCGGTGGTGAGCTGGCCGCCCCAGGCCCAGCCGGGCACAGTGTTCCAAAAGCCTGCGCCGAAGGTGACGTCGAGGGCAGGCCGCAGCGGAACGGTTCCTGCTGCTGCCAGCAACGTGGCGCGGCCCAGGTAGGTCTGTCCGCCGATCTGGATGACAACATTGTCCGTACTGCTCGTGCCGCCGGAAAGGGCCCCGGGGGGGAAATTCACAGTGCCCTCCTGTCCGGTCGCAGCGTTCACGATGCGGCCCACCGTCGGCGCAGTCAAGGCGGGGGCACAGGCGGCGAGCAGCGCAGCGGCCCCCAGACAGGTCAGGGCAGTCTTGAACATGCCCTCAGTTTGGGCCGCCTTTCTGACCCATTGGCCTCATTGGGCTCAAGCTGTGCTCATGAGGGGGCACCGCCCTCAGGGGCTGAGGCAGAACCGGGCAAGGCCAGGCCGCTCCTCTCCATGGTCTCGTGCACTTCTGTCCAGGCTTCGCGGGGCAAGCGACCGCTGCCGCGTGGGCCGCCGGGCATCCCGTCAACCAGCCGGCGGTGACCATAGCGGATTCTCCTTGGTCAGCGGGCAGCGAAGTCGTCCACGAACTGTTCGTGCGCGGTCGTCCCGATGGCCCCGGGGCACGCCGCACGCACCCGCGTGACCGCCTGCTCGGGCGGCATGCCTGCCTGGATGAGCAGGCATACAGCGCTCAGACCCGCCCACCCCGGCTCGCCGCAGCCATGCACGACAACGGCGCGGCCGTCCAGGAGGTGCTCCATCAGCTCCTCGAGGAAGGAGGTGAAGGGGCCTGGACCATGCAGCCCGGCCTGGCCTTGGATGGGGCAGGCGATCACCGTGAGGGCATGGACCTCGGGCAAGTCCCACCGCTCGCCCTCGTGCGGCCCAATGAGGAGGGCAAGAACGTTCACGCCCTGCCTGGCCAGGCGCCCGAGGTCGGCCAGTTCCTGGTCAGGGCTGAGGCCCAGGCGGCCCGGCCACAGCGCTGTGTCGATCCAGGCCACCTGACCAGGGGTCGTCTCGCCGGTCACTGCCTCAGCCCTCTCGCAGCCAGCGTGCCGCGTCAAGCGCGTGGTAGGTGATGATCGCGTCGGCTCCGGCCCGCCGCATTGCAGTGAGGGTTTCAAGGACGGTCCGGCGCTCGTCCATGTAGCCCGCCTGCGCGGCGGCCTTGACGAGCGCGTACTCGCCGCTCACGTTGTAGGCGACGAGCGGCAGATCAAAGGTCTCGCGCAGCAGCCGCAGAATGTCGAGGTAGGCAAGGGCGGGCTTGACCATCAGGAAGTCTGCACCCTGCTCGGCGTCCAGCCGCGCTTCCCGCAGCGCCTCGCGCTCTCCCCCCGCCGGGTCCATCTGGTAGGTCGCTCGATTCCCCACGCTGGGCGCGCTGCCCGCCGCGTCGCGGAAGGGACCGTAGTAGGCGCTGGCGTACTTCACGGCGTAGCTCATCACGGGGACGTGTTCGAAGCCGGCGGCATCGAGGGCCGCACGGATGGCCCCGACCTGCCCATCCATCATGGCGCTGGGAGCGACCACGTCCGCCCCCGCGCGCGCCTGAGACACCGCCGTCTGTGCCAGGAGGTCGAGCGCGGCGTCATTGTCTACCGTCCACTCACCGCTCCCGGTCTGGCACAGCGGGCCGCAGTGCCCGTGGTCGGTGTACTCGCACAGGCAGGTATCGGCGATTACGGTGAGGGCAGGTACCGCGGCCTTGATGGCCGCCGCCGCGCGCTGGATGATCCCGCTTTCCGCATACGCCTGGCTGCCCTGCGGGTCCTTTTCGTCGGGGATGCCAAACAGGATCACGCTGGTGATGCCCAGCTCAAGGGCCGCGCGAGCCTGCTCCACCGCCCCGGCGACGCTGTGACGGCTCACGCCGGGCATGGTGGCGACAGGTTCTGTGGTGTCCTGCTCGTGCACGAACACCGGGTGAATGAAGTGCTGCGGCGCGAGCGTGACCTCGCGCGTGAGGGCGCGCAGACCAGCTGTGCGGCGCAGACGACGGGGACGGTCAAGCATACGGGCAGGCTAGCGCAGGGGGCACGCCGGGAATGGGGGGTGGACAGCGGTCAGGGACACGCCGAATCTCTGGCCCTCTGTTCAGGAAGGCCGGAAGGCAACCACCACGGCGCGCAAATGGGCTGCGCACGGGCCCATTCGAAGGCGAACATCTCCCCATACTCGCGGATGGCCTCGGGATCACTGGTGGCGAGGGTGTATTCCCCCAAGCCCAGGGGACCAAAGGCGGAGTGGTGGAGGTTTTGGCTGCCCACGGTGAGCATCTGGCCGTCGATCAGCGCCGCCTTGGTGTGCAGACCACCCGCCGTGCCGTACCAGCGGGCCTGCACGTGCTCTGCCAGGCCCAGCGGGGTCAGTTCGGCCAGCAGACCGCGCAGCAGGGCGAGCGTCTCGGCCTGCAGGAGGGGATCGTAGTCGAGCAGCAGCCGAACGGTCACGCCCCGCTCGCGAATGGCCTGTACGGCGGCCCGCCACACCGGAAGCTGCCGGTCGGGGGGACAGCCGTTCTCCTCCACGAGGTCCCCCAGGCAGCCCAAGGTCCCGCTGATCTGCGACTGCATGACATCGATGCTTGTTTCTGCCGCACCAAAAAGGGCCGCTACCGCGTCGTCCGCCGTGGTGTATCCACTTCGGCGGTAGAGGGGGTAGACATGGTCTTCACCGGCAGCGGGCGCGGGAGCCGCCCAGATCAGCGGCCAGGGGGACGCGGGACGGGTAAAGGTGCAGGCGCGGCGCAGCGTCTCCGGCGTGGGCGGAGCGTGACAGGAGAGCAGGCGGCTGTGCGCCCAGCTCTCCCGGAACGCCGCGACAGCGTGCCGCGCCACAGGTCCCCGCACGCGCAGCGCCAGGTCGGTGAGATCCCCGCCACCCGGCGCGCCGGCGGGCAGGTGATGGAAACTGACGTTGAACCCTCCGGTCAGAACCGTTTCTCCGTCCTGCACGACGAGTTTGCTGTGGTTGTGCGGGTAGGTGTAGGCATAGTTGGCGAGTTCCAGCCGCCAGCCGGGCACCGTATCCCCCGCCAGCGGAATCCCCGCAGCGAGCAGGTGCCGAGCGGCACCGTAGGCGCTGGCGGTGGGGTCGAGCAGGTCGCCCAGGCGCACAGCATTGCCCAGCAGCACGCGGACAGTCAGGCCCGCCGGGTAGCGTTCGGGGTGCTGCGCCACATCCTGCCGGAGTGCGGCAAGCGCCCGCGCAAGCTGGGCCCCCGGCGCTGCGGGGCCGTCATCCCAGATCATGTTGGCCAGCAGGAGCTCGCGGCGCGCCTCCCGCACCTGCGCTGCGAGCAGGTCAAAGGCGCCGTGTGGGGTGCGCGGCTGCGCGCTATAGGCCGGATTCGCCTGCGGAAAGTGCAGCAGGCCCTCCACCCGGTTCCCACAGCTCAGGGCCGCACCCTCGCTCACCGTCCAGTCGTACAGCAGGCGGTCGAGGGGCGCCTGCGGAGGAGGGCAGGCGTTCAGCCCCAGGCCATCGAGCGCGCGGAGATCGGGCGGGGGCAGGTTCAGGCCCAGATGAACCCCTGCCGGAAAGACAGCGCCCCGTGCCTGTGCCTCCAGCGGCGGCCCGGCCAGCAGAACCAGGCCCTGAAGCGCCCAGACGAGGAGGCGGGAGGCCAAGACGGCAGACATGTTGAGGAGAGTATGCCGCGTTCCAGGGCTGCTAGCCTCACCCTATGAGGCTCCTCAGCGTGAATGTCGGCCAGCCCACAGCCCTTCAGGTCGGGAACCGCACGACCATCACAGGCATCCGCAAGCACCCGGTGCCGGGGCGGGTCAGGGTGACGGTCACCGGGCTGGATGGCGACCACGTCCTCAACCGCCAGCATCACGGCGGCCCCGACCAGGCCGTGTACGTGTACACACGCGAGGACTACGACCACTGGACGGAGACCCTGGGAAAGCCCCTTGATCCCGGCACCTTCGGCGAGAATCTGCTGCTGAGCGGTCTGGAGTCGGCGGGCGTGTGCGTCGGGGAACGGTTCCGCATCGGCACCGTCCTGCTGGAAGTCACCGCGCCGCGTATCCCCTGCGGCACGCTGGGTGCCCGGATGGAGGACGCCGGGTTCGTGAAACGCTTTGCGGGTGCCCGCCGCCCCGGCTTCTACACCCGCGTGCTCGAGGGCGGCGACGTGGGCTGCGGCGACGAGGTGACCCGCGAGGCTGCACCGGGCGGCGCTCCCACGGTCGCGGAGCTCTTCGACCTGTGGTACGGGCCGCAGCCTTCCCGGGAGACCCTGGAACGCTACCTGGCCTCTCCACTTGCGCTGCGGCTGAGGCGAAACGTCGAGCAGCTGCTGGCCGAGCGGTTCTGAGGTGCAGCGGCGTTCCCCGCTTATGCCCGCAGCCGGTCACTGTACGCCTGGCGAAACTTGGCGACCTTGGGCGTGATGACGGCCCGGCAGTACGGCTGGTTGGGGTTACGGGCGTAGAAGTTCTGGTGTTCGTCCTCCGCCACATAGAAGGGGCCAGCAGGTTCAATGGTGGTCACGATGGGGCGGTCAAACACCCCTTGCGCGGTGAGTTCGGCCATCACGGCGCGCGTCTCCCGCTCCTGCTCCTCGTTCAGGGGGAAAACGGCGCTGCGGTACTGGGTGCCCACGTCCGCCCCCTGCCGGTTGAGGGTGGTCGGGTCGTGCGTGGCAAAAAACAGCATCAGCAGGTCGCGAAAGCTCACCTGAGTGGGGTCAAAGGTCACGCGCACCGCCTCAGCGTGACCCGTCTTGCCGCTACACACCGTGCGGTAGTCGGGGTTGGGCACGTGTCCGCCGATGTAGCCGCTCTCCACCTTTGTCACGCCGCGCACCTCTTTCATCACCGCCTCCGTGCACCAGAAGCACCCGCCCGCGAGGATCGCCTGCTGCATCTGTCTGCCCGCCTGTGGTGAGGTCATGGCCAGATTCTGGCGCATCCCGGCGAGCAGGAGGGGGCGGGAGGCACGGTTTGCCTGTCTTCCCGCCACCCTGATGCGACATGGCGGTGAGTCGCAGACAAACCCGACCGGCGCAAGACCCTCTGGTGCCTTCCTGGACGTTCTTCCATCAAAGATCACTGGGTGAGCAGCCGCGCTGCCACCAACACCACGATCACCCCGTACATCACCTTGACAAAGCCGCTGCCGCGCAGCATCGCCATCCGCGCACCCAACGTGGCCCCCAGCGCGTTGGCGACGCCCATGGGCAGGCCGATCCACCAGACCATCTGGCCCTGGAACAGAAAAAACAGGAACGCGCCCAGGTTGGTGGCGAAGTTGATGGTGCGGGCGTTCCCGCTCGCGCGAACGAGGTTAAAGCCCACCAGAGCGAACAGGAACATCAGAAAGGTGCCGGTGCCGGGACCTAGAAAGCCGTCGTATACGCCGATGATGAACGCACCGGGCAACGTCAAGGCCAGCGTGCGGGCGGTCAGGCCGGGAAAACGGTCCTCCAGGCCGAAGCGTTTATTCGCGAGCACGAGCGCGCCGACACCGAGGATCACCACGCCGACGAGCGTGCGAAAGGCGTCCGGATCCACGAAGTGAACGAGGTAGGCTCCCAGCGCACTCCCCGCGAGTGCCAGCGGAATCAGCCGCAGCACCAAGGCCCGCGCCACGTGCCCTTTGCGCCAGTACTGAAAGGTGGCGCTCCCGGAACCGAAGATGGCGAGCAGCTTGTTTGTGGCAACCGTCTGCGCGGGCGAGAGGCCCATAAAAAAGAGCGTCGGAAGCGTGATCGTTCCCCCCCCGCCCGCTACCGCGTCGATGAAGCCGGCAAGAAAGGCGAGGGGAAGACCGTAGAGCAGGACTTCGGGACCGGGCACGGGGGGCAGTATAGGAGCCCTTCGCCCTCCGCTCGGACAGACACCGAAGCCGGAACGGGCGGCCACCTGCGGACCTCTCCCCTACTCCTGATCCTGGCCCAGATCTGCCCCCCGGCGGGTGGCCGCTACAACCGCGCGCATCAGCGCCCCGCGCACGCCCGCGGCTTCCAGCACCTCCAGCCCGGCGATGGTGGTCCCGCCGGGACTGGCGACCTCATCCTTGAGGAGGCCGGGGTGGGCCCGTTTCTGAAGGAGTTCGCCGCTGGCGATGAGCAGTTTGGCGGCGAGTTCGTGCGCCAGAGCACGGGGAAGGCCCATACGCACCCCGCCGTCCGCGAGGGCCTCGGCAAAGACGGCAGCGTAGGCGGGACCCGAGGCGCTCATGCCGGTAAAGGCGTTAAAGAGGTGTTCGGGGAGGTCGTACACGTCGCCAACCGAGCCGAAGAGCTGCCGAGCGAAGTCGAGGTCACCGGCGCCCTCGGCCTCGCGGGAGGCGGTGATGGCCGTCTGGCTCAGACCGATGGTCGCGGCGAGGTTGGGCATCACCCGGACCACCCGCTGGGTCCCGAGGCGGCGGGTGAGGGTTCCTGTGCTCACGCCCGCCATCGTGCTGATGTAGCCGGTGCTTTCCTGCGCGAGCCGATCACTGATCTCGGGAAAGACGCGCGGCTGCACGCTGACCAGGATGCGGTCTGCCGAACGCAGGTCAGCCCAGGTGAGGACGCGCGCGCCGGTGCGGGCGGCGAGTTCGGCGGCGCGCGGCGCGTTTGCGTCGAGCAGGCCGATCTCGCCTGCGGGCATCACACCGCGCGAGGTAACGCCCGTAAGCAGGGCGAGGCCGAGTTTCCCGACACCGACGATGGCGAGTCTCATGCCGGGGAGTATAGGGGCGCCGTGTCCCCTTCCCAAGGCAGGTGACTAGGATGCCCTGCGGGCCGCGCGGTAGGTTGCCGCCGCGGCAAGCCCCCCAGCGAGGTACCAGCCCACAGTCAGCAGCTGGGTCAGGGGGGGCTGTTCGCCCGGCTGGCGGCCCAGCCCGAGGGGCCGGGGCAGAAAGACAGCCCCCAAGCCCGCGGCCAGGCCAAGCGCGCTGCCCCGTGACCACGCGCCCTGCGGCGCTCCGGCGCCCACCAGACTGTAGTAGAGGGCGTTCGAGACAAGGTCAGCCCCCAGCGTCCAGCGGTACAGGTCCTCACCGCGCGGCGGCTTCACACCGGCGCCTCGCAGCGACTTCCCCAGGGCCCGCTCACCGATCACGTCCATGCGCGGGGCGTGGGGCAGAACGCGCCGTGCCCCCTCGTTCAGGAGGGTCACCGTAAGGGCGCCCGCCAGACCCGCCGCGGCCACCGGCAGCCAGCGCCGGAGCAAGTTGGCTTCGGTCTGTGGGGCTTCGGCCTGTTTCAGCGTGCGGGTTGTGTTCATTCTTCATCAGTACCGCGCGGAAGATGACCCGGGTGGTTTTCTAAAGACTGCCCCTAGGCCCTAGACTTTCCCCATGCTCGTGTACCACCTGCCCGGCACCCTGGACACCCGCGAAGCTGACCTCGACCTGCTGTGGGAGGCGGGTGCCACCGGCCTGGAGGAACGGGCGGGCGTGATCCGCGCCTACTTCGACGCGCGCACCGAGCTGCCTGCCGGGGTCGCAGACGGCGAGTGGCGTGAGGAGGCCGATCAGGACTGGCTGGCCGAGTTCAAACGGACGCTGCGGCCCGTGCGGGCGGGCCGAGTCACGATCGTGCCGCCGTGGCTGCGCGAGGAGACCGAAGCCGGGCAGCTCCCGCTGGTGATCGAGCCCGGAATGGCCTTTGGAACCGGACACCACGCGACCACTCGGCTCGCAGTGGAGGCCCTCTCGGCGCTCGACCTCGCCGCGCTGGGACCCGAGGGCCAGGGAGCACGGGTGCTGGACGTGGGCACCGGGAGCGGGGTGCTGGCGATCGCGGCGGCGCTGCTGGGGGCGAGCTTCGCCCTTGGAGTGGACATCGATCCGGTCACCATTCCGGTCGCGCGGGAGAATGCGGAGAGCAACGGCGTCCCGGCGCAGCGGGTGCGTTTCGAGGAGGGCACCTTGGGAGAAGCCCCCCTCACCCTCCCTGAAGAGGGCGTAGATGCCTATGACGTGGTGGTGGCCAACCTGTATGCCGAACTGCATGACCTCCTTGCCGGAGAGTACGCCGCCCATCTGGTGCCGGGCGGCGTGCTCGTGCTGACGGGCATCCTGACCGTGAAGCTGCCGCTGGTGGGCGCGGCGCTGAGGCGCGAGGGCTTCGGGGACATACAGGAGACGCTGGAGGGCGAGTGGGCTCTGGTGACGGCCCGTGCGCCACTGGAGTGACGTGGTGGCCCCGCATAGAGTTCGGGTGGAGGCCCTTGCCCCCACCATGACGCTCGGCCCCCGCGAGACCCGGCACCTGCAGGTATTGCGGCTGCACGAGGGAGAGACCGTGCGCGTCTTCGACGGCCAGGGCACGGAGGCCGAAGCCATCCTCACCCGGCTGGAAGAAGGGCGGGCGGTGCTGACGCTGGGAGAACGCCTCGCGGGAACAGCCGAGACGCCGCAGCCCGTCACCCTGGCGGTGGCCCTGCTCAAGGGTGACAAGCTGGCAGATGTGGTTCGCGCTGCCACCGAACTCGGTGTGGCGCGGGTACAACTCCTGGTCACGCGGCATGCCGACGCCCGTGAGATCGGCACGCAAAAGCTCCTGCGCCTGCGCCGCGTGGCTCAGGAGGCGAGCAAGCAGTCGCGCCGCGCTGTTGTGCCGCAGGTTCTGGACCCCCTGCCCCTCGCGGAGCTGAGCTGGGAAGGTCAACTGTTCGTCGCGCAGCCCGGTGCATCCGCCCGGCTCAGCGATCACCTGAGCTGGAAGGCACCGGTGACGGTCCTGACCGGCCCGGAAGGCGGCCTCGCCGACACCGAGGTCGCCACCCTGACGGCACGGGGCGCTGTGCCCGTGACCCTCGGTCCCCGCATCCTACGCGCCGAAACGGCCCCGGTGGCGCTGCTGGGGGCGATTGTGGCGACGGGCGTGTAGGCGGAAGGCTCATCGGCCGTCTCTAGAATGCGCCCATGCGCTCTTCTTCCCTCTGCCTCCTGCTGCTGACCGGCCTGCTGCTTCCGGCACTGAGCGCCTGCCGCTACGCCTATGTCCCGCTGATTCCAAAACCGGTGGAGGTGACGCTTCCGGCGCGGGTCACGGCGGCCACCCTCACGCGTGATGGAAACACGCTGCTGCTGCGAACGCGCATGGAGGGGCGTTTTGAACCGGGGTACCTGAGGGTCACGTGGTTTAACGGGCCGCAGGAACTCGGGCAGGACAGCGTGTACCTGGACGCGGCGCAGCGGGAGGCGACCTTTCGGCTTCCGGCCCCCGAACGCGGCGCGTACCGGGCCCTGCTGAGCTTTGGGGACACGGTCCTGCGTCAGGTCGAGCTGTACGAGGTGCAGCCGTGACGGGGACGCCGAGCACACCCGTCGAGGGGGTGGTGGAGTGGACGCGCGGCACGGTGGACCGCTTTGTGTGGCGCGGCGGGCAGCTTCTGCCGTACCGAACCGAGCCCTGGCCCGCTCCGGTCAATTACGGCTGCCTGCCCGGGCTTGTCAACCCTGCTGACGGGGCGGAGGTGGACGCCGTGTGGTTGGGCGAACCGCTTGCGGTCGGGCAGCGCGTGACGGCTGTGCCGTCGGGCCTGCTGCGCCTCTCAGACGGGGACCACAAGGTGCTGTTTGGCGAGTTGGCGGCGCACCACGGCGGAGACGTGCTGGCGCTGCTCGCGTGGTTCCCGCCCGAGCGCGGGGCACAGCTTGCCGGACCGGAAGAGGCTGCAGCGTGGCTACAGGCCCTCGGTGCCGAGCGCTGAGGAGGTCACTCCGGGCGGGAGAAGACGTCCTACGCCGGTGCAGGTGGGCCAGGCCTCTCCGCGCCGTCCGGCTGACCGAGGGGAATCACCGGCCAGGTCTCGTCCAACAGGTGTGGCTGGTGTGTGACCAGCAGGACCGACCGGCCCACCGTGCGGTCCGCCACCGCACGCAAAAGCCGCCGGGCATTGGGCTCGTCGAGGTGCGCGCTGGGCTCGTCGAGCAGCAGGAGGGGTGCGGGGCGCAGCAGGGCGCGGGCCACCGAGAGGCGGGCCCGCTCCCCCGCCGAGAGCCGTGCTCCGTATTCGCCCACCCAACCATCCAAGCCACTTGGCAGCCGCGCAAGCAGGCCCTCCAGGCCCAGGTCCGCAAGCAGGGCAAACAGTTCGCTGTCCCGTACGCGCGCGTCACCCAACCGCAGGTTGCCGCGCAGGGTTCCGTCCAGCACCTCTGCTTGTTGGGGAGCCCAGGAAAAGTGTGCCCGCAGGTCCGCGAGGCTCAACGTCCGCACATCCACGCGCCCCAGCGTGACCCGTCCCTCCAGGGGGTCCCAGAACCGCAGGGCAAGGCCCAGCAGTGTACTTTTCCCGCTGCCCGAGGGACCAACGATGGCCAGCCGCTCGCCAGGGCGCAGGGTGAGGTCCACACCACGCAGCACAGTGGCCTCTGCCCCGGGGTAACCGAAGGTCAGCTCCTCGAAGCGCAGTGTCGTCTCCGGAGGTGGTCTCCGAGGAAAGCGCGGCTCCTGCACCGCCGGTTGAAGGTCGTGTAGGGCCTGCACGCGCCGGGCGGCGGCACTCAAGCTGCCATGCGCGGCCCAGGCACTTCCCAAGTTCCCGATGGCCTCGAAGCTGGCCAGCACGCCCAGGGCACTCGCGGCAAGCAGGGGGCCAGGAGCCCGTCCATCGGCCACCACCTGCCCCACGAGCAGCAACGCCGCGATTAGGCCCAGGCCCCCCAGTGCCTCGCGCCCCGCACTCGCGCTCGCGGTCACCTGAGCGCCGCGTATTTCAGCACCCTCCAAGACAGCAAGGACCCCGGTGAAGTGCCGTTCCACCACCGAACGGGCACCGCAGGCCAGCAGGTCCGGCAGACCATGCAGAGTTTCCAGGGTGGCTGCACCCAGCTCGGCGCGGGCAGCGTTCTGCTTCCGTCCAGCGTGGAGGGCTCTACGGGCCGTCAAGACGGGCAGCACGCCACCCGCAAAGGTGAACAGGACGAAAAGGACGAGCGCGAGCGGGGGCGACACCTGAAACACCAGGGCCAGGGTGACAAGCGCCACGAGCGCGGCCACCAGTGCCGGAGCCAGCAGCCGCAGGAAGACGCCCTGCAACTCGTCCACATCGGAGCGAACACGGGCGAGCAGGTCACCACCACGGTGTCCCAGCAAGCGGGCAGGGGCCACACGGGCAAGGTGGGCAAGCACCCGCGCGCGGACCTGTCCCAGGAGCCGGAAGGTAAGGTCGTGGGACACCAGCCGCTCGGCGTACCGCAAGGCCGCCCGCGAGATACCAAACAGGCGCACGGCAGTGATCAGGGGCAACAGCACGAGCAGCGACTCGGGCCGTAGAGCTGCTCCGGAGATCAGCGCACCCGACACAGCGAGGAGTCCCACCGAGGAAAGTACGGTCAGGCCGCCCAGCAGGACTGCGCCAAACAATCGGACCCGCTGCCCTCTCAGCGACTGCCATACCAGGTGCCACAGGGCGCTCATTCCTGTTCCTCCATCTGGAGACGTCCGCCCGAGAGGTGGAGAATCTGGCTGTGCCCACCGTGCAGGGCCGGGCGGTGCGAGATAATCAGCACGGTCCGTCCCGTGCCCAGCCGTTCCAGGGCGGCCCTCACCTCTGCCTCGCTCTGCTCGTCGAGCTGCGAGGAGGGCTCGTCGAGGATCAGCAGGTCAGTGTTCCGCAGGGCCACGCGGGCGAGGGCAAGGCGCAGGCGTTCACCGCCGCTTAGGCAGGCCCCTTCCGCTCCTACCTCGGTGTCGTAGCCGTGAGCCAGGCGCGCAATGAATTCATGAGCACCTACGCTCCGCGCTGCCGCCAGCACAGCCTCGTCGCTGGCACCGGGCTGCCCTAGGCGAATGTTGTCGCGCACCATACCGGGAAACAGGTAGGGGCGTTCGGGTAGGTACGCCACACGCGCCCGCCACGCCTCCGGGTCGAGGTCGCGCAGGGGAACGCCGTTCACCCGCACCTCTCCCGCTGTGGGTTGAATGAAGCCCAGCAGCAGGCGGGCCACGCTCGTCTTGCCCGCGCCGCTTTCCCCCACCAGCAGCGTGCGTGAGCCGGGCGGCAGGGTGAAGCTCACATTGGTCAGGGCCGTCCGCTCGCCGTATCGCAGGGTGACCTCCCCAAATTCCACGCAGAGGGGGCCAGGGGGAACAGGCCGGGTTCCTGAGCTCGGTGTTGCCCACGCCAACACCGCAAAGAGCCGTGTCCCGGCGGCCCGCGCCTCCAGGCTGGCGTGGTGGTCGGCCCCCAGGGCCCGTAGCGGCGCGAAGAACTCCGGGGTCAGCAGCAGCACCAGAAAGGCCCGCTCGAACGGCAGGTGCCCCTCGAACAGCCGCACACCCACCGTGACGGCGACAAGCGCGGTGCTCAGGGTCGCGCCGAACTCCAGCACAAAGCCGGACAGGAAGGCGGTGCGCAGCACGCCCAGGGTGCGCTGGCGGTACGCCTCGTCTGCTTCTCGCAGGGCCGCGAGCCGCTCGGGGACACGCCCGAACACGACCAGGGTGGGCAGAGCCCGCAGGGTGTCCACGAACCCCGCACTGAGACGCCCCAGCGTGAGCCACTGGGCACGAGCCGCCGCGTCTGCGCGGGAGCCAACCAGCCACAGCAGCACGGCGAGCAGCGGCCCGGTGAAGACCAGGATCAGGCCGCTGAGAGGGTCGAGCAGCAGCACTGTGCCTGCCAGCAGGGGTGGCAAGACGGCAGCGAACACCGCACCCGGCACGAAGCGACCCACGAAGCCGCCCAGTTTCTCCGTGCCCTCCAGCACGGTCTCTGCCAGTTCTCCCGCACGTTCTCCCGCCACGTAGAGGGGGCCCAGGTTTAGGAACTGCGCCAGCAACCGCATCCGCACCTGGCGCTTCACGCGGGCGGCGGCGCGAGCGGCCAAGACGTCGCGCAAACCTACCAGGGCCGAACGCACCAGCCAGGCGGCCGTCAGCGCCAGGAAGGGCAGGAGGAGCGTGGTGGGTGCCTGCCCCTCCTCGAAAATCGCGTTTACGAGCCGCGCCACCAGCGTCCACTGCCCCAGCACCAGCCCGAACACGAGGAGGGCCAGCCCGGCACAGGCCAAGGCGAGCACCCGCACGCCGGGGAGCTGCCACAGGGGTTTCACGCCTGCTCCCGCACCACGGTCAGTCGTAGCCCCGGTCCAGCCCACCCTCGTCAGGCCGAACACGCTCGCGGAACACGTAGTAATTCCAGACCTGGTAGCCGATGATGAGGGGCAGGAAGATACCGCCCACCCAGGTCATCAGCACCAGGGTGTAGGGCTGACTGGCACTGTCGCGCAGTCCTAGGCTGAACGTGGGATCGAGGGTGGACGGCAGGACGATCTGCCGGGTGTACAGCGCAATGAAGACGGTGAGGGTGGAGAACACGATGGTGAGGCTGCTCATCAGAAAGGCCAGCACGTCCCGCCGGGTGGTGAGGCCGAACCAAATGCTGCCCAGGGTAAGCGCTGCGAGGGTGGGGAACACCCACGGCAGCACACCGAAGGTGGTAAAGAGTCCCTCGGTGACGTACCCCATCACCACAAAAGTGAGGATGGCGGCCGTAGCGAGCGCGCCCCAGAAAAGGGCAGCGGCGCGTGCCCGCACGTACAGCCGGGTGTCCTTGTGCAGCCGCAAAAGCAGAAAGTTCGCCCCGTGCAACATAAACAGCAGCAGCGTAGCGAAGCCCCCTACCACGGAGAAGGGCGTGAAGAGGTCCACAAAGCCGCTCAGCACCCGCTCGTCCGCATTCAGCGGGAGACCCTCGATCAGTTTGGCCATGGTCAGACCCCAGAAAAAGGACGGAATCAGGCTGCCCAGGAAGGACATCCAGTCCCAGAAGTTCCGCCAGCGCTGCTGGTCCACCTGGTTGCGGTACTCGAAGGAGACGCCACGCAACAGCAGCGAAAGCAGGATGATCACGAACACTGGGTAGAGCCCGCTGAAAAGGGCCCCGTACCACACCGGGAAGGTGGAGAACATCAGGCCCGCCGCCGCGATCACCCACACCTCGTTTCCGTCCCAGAAGGGACCGATGGTGCCCACCAGTGCTCGCTCCTCCGCCTCACTGCGGGCCAGGAAGGGCCGCAGAATGTCCACCCCAAAGTCAAAGCCCTCCAGGAAGAAGTACAGGGTAAAGGTCAGGGCGATCAGCCAGAACCACAGCGCGACGAGGTCCATGTCAATCTCTCCGGTCGTAGCCCTGGAAACCTTCCCCCGCGTAGTTAGGCGCGGGCGCGGCCAGGATCTGCGCTTCCGGGTGTTCGTGAATCCCCGCCCGCGCCGTGACGGTCAGCAGGTAAATATCCAGGCCGATCAGGGCGAGGTACACCACCCACAGCCCCACCAGCCCCACCAGCACCTCACCCACAGTGTTTGCACTAACGCCCTCCTGGACGGTGAGTA
Organism: Deinococcus sp. YIM 77859; assembly: GCF_000745175.1. Classification (NCBI taxonomy): domain Bacteria; kingdom Thermotogati; phylum Deinococcota; class Deinococci; order Deinococcales; family Deinococcaceae; genus Deinococcus; species Deinococcus sp. YIM 77859. The sequence continues at coordinate 229,922 of NZ_JQNI01000002.1, read as the reverse complement.
GGCCGTACACCATAAAGGGCTGGCGGCCCATCTCGGTAGTAATCCAGCCGCTGAAGTTGGCGATCCACGGCAAGGGAATCGTGAACAGCAGGGCGCGCAGGTACCAGCGGGTGTCGTTTAGGCCCGCCCGCTTGCGCCACCACAGGAACAGTCCCAGGAAGGCGAGCAGCAGCAGCAGCATGCCGATCGCCACCATGATGCGGAAATTCCAGTACACCCAGGGCACCGGCGGGATGTAGTCGCCCGGGCCGTACAGGGCCTCGTAGCGTTTCTGGAGAGGAATCATACCCTCGTAGCGGCCCTGAAGGCTGTTATAGGCGAGCAGCGAGCCCAGATAGGGAATCTCGACCGAGAAGTCGTTGCGCCGCTCCGCCATGTTGATATCGGCGATGAGTGACCACGGTGCGGGCGACGCCGAGGTTTCCCACTGCGCCTCCATCGCCGCGAACTTCATGGGCTGATCGTAGCGGGCCACCTGTGCCGCCCGGTGCCCACTGGTGGCGGAAAAGACCGTGCCGATGGCCGCGAACACCAGCCCAATTCGCAGCGAGCGCGAGAACACGTCCACGTTCTGCCGGCGCAGCAGGTGGTACGCGCTGATGCCCAACACGAAAAAACCGGCCACTGTCCAGGCCGAACCCTGTACATGCAGGAAGTACAGCCACGCCTTGTAGTTGAAGACGACCGCCGGGAAATTGGTCAGGAATGCCTGGTCACCCACCACCTCGTAGCCCACCGGGCGGTGCATCCAGCCGTTGGCGAGCACGATCCAAAAGGCGCTGATCTGCGTGCCGATGGCGACCAGCCAGATGCTTCCCAAACGCACCCAGGGCCGCAGCCGATCCTTGCCGAACCACCACAGCGCGATGAAGGTGCTTTCCAGAAAAAAAGCCATCAGCACCTCCAGCGCGAGCGGCACGCCGAAAATGTTGCCCACGAAGCGGGAGTATTCGCTCCAGTTCATGCCGAACTGGAATTCCTGGACAATCCCAGTCACCACACCTACGGCGAAGTTAATCAGGAACAGGTGTCCGAAGAAGTTCGTCATATTCCCGTAGACGTGAAGACGGTCGCGCCGAGCATACGCAAAGGTCTCCATCACGGCGATCAGAAAGGCCAGGCCGACCGTGAGGGACACGAAGAAGAAGTGAAAGATGCTGGTGGACGCGAACTGAAAACGGGACAGGCCGACGACGTCTAACTCCATGTCTCCCTCAGGGGTCCAGGCACGGCTGGCACAAGCACGCGAAGCTCGGGGGGCATCCACACCGTAGCGCGCAAGGCACCTTGGTGAGTACCGCATGTTCACCCGCCACCCTGCGCAGGGATTGTAAGAGTGCTTTCTGTGATGGAGGGAAGCTCCCCTAGGGGCCGGTCGGCTGGTCTTTCTCCGACCGGGCCCGGTACAGCTTGGCCGGACGCCCGGCCAGCCCGTACTGGTGGTCGAGGGTCGCTCTCCCCGTTCGCACGAGGTGTTCGAGGTAGCGCCACGCCGTCACGCGCGAGAGGTGCGCTCGGTCCCCGACCTCCTCGGCACTCAGCGCCTGTGCGGCTGCCTCCAGCACCTGCGCCACCCGTTCTAGGGTATGGGGATCAATGCCGCGCGGCAGGGGCTCAGACGCCGCCCCACTCACCCCCAGCAGCCGGTCAAGGTGCAGCTGGTCGAGCGTACCCCGCGCGCTGCGCCGGGCGCGGTGCCGGGCGACCACCTCGGCCAGTCGCGCGCCGGTAAAGGGCTTGATGAGGTAGTCAAAGGCCCCCTGTGCAAGCGCCGCCTTCACGCTTGCCTCGTCATCGGCGGCGGTGATGAGGGCCACGTCGGTGGTGCGGCCCTGCGCCCGCCAGTGACGCAACAGGCCCAGGCCGCTCCCATCGGGCAGGTACACGTCGAGCAGAATCAGGTCGGGGGCGAGCGCCTGCACCAGCGCGTCGGCCTGGGCGAGCGTGGCCGCGCTGCCCACCACATGGACATCCGGGTCTCGTTCCAGCAGGTCACGGTTCACCCGGGCAACCCGGAGGTCATCCTCGACAAGAAGCACGCGAACGCGGGTCATACGGGCTCCAGCGGGGCCGGGGCCAGGGCGGGCGGGGGCAGATTCACCTGGAAGACGGTGCGGCCCTCCCGGCGGGTGTAGCGCAGCTCTCCGCCCAGGGCCAGGACGCGCGCGTAGACTCCCGCCAGCCCGTAGCCGCGCCCTTCACCCTTGCTGCTCGCGCCGCGGGTAAAGAGCCGGGCAGCCACCTCGGGGGGGACGCCGGGACCGCTGTCCTCCACCTCGATCTGTGCTCCATCCGGGTCTTCTCCGATGAGGACGGTCACGGTACCGGGCTGCCCCCCCAGCGCCTCAAAGGCGTTCTCGGTGAGGTTGCCGACCGCCGTCACCAGCGTGTCCGCATGCCGTTCCCAGGCGGGCGAAAGACTACTTCCCTCAGCCACCTGGAAGTCGATGCCGAGTTCCTGCGCCCGCTCACGCTTTCCGGCAAGCAGCGCCACCAGCCGGGGCACCTGCACGTCACGCAGGAGTTGCCGGAAGTGCGCGCCCTGCTCGATCTCAGCGTTCAGAACGCGCAGGGCTTCTTCCGGGCGGCCCAGCTGCAGCAGACCCGAAAGGACGTGCAGCCGATTTTGGTACTCGTGCGTCTGCGCGCGCAACACGTCCACAAAGCCGCGCGCGTGCGTGAGCTCGTCCGCCAGCGCCAGCGCCTCGGCCCGGTCGCGAAAGGAGGCCACGAAGCCGCCTGCCCCGCCCGGAGCCACCGCCAGGGGCTCGACGTTGACCAGCACCGGTGAGCCCCCCAGGGTGAGTTCTACGTTCTGTTGGCGCAGGGGACCGGTGGCCAAAAGGTGCGCGGCGAGTTCGGGCCACAGGGCGGCCAGCGGCGCCGGGAGGGGGCGGGCGGGCAGCGCCTCGGCAGCGCGGTCACTCGCAAGCGTGACCCAGCCTGCCGCATCCACGGCGATCACCCCTTCGCGCAGCGCCGCCAACACGGCGCGGTGCTGACCGACAAGCGCGGTGATCTGTTCGGGTTCCAGGTTCAGGATTTCTGCTCGCAGCCGCCGCGCGGCCCACACCGCTCCGACCGTCCCGAGGGCCAGCGCGAGCAGAAACCAGGGAGCCAGGCCCAAGAGCGCCTGCGCGACAAGGTGCCACGCCTGCGGCATGAGGTAGCCGGTACTCACCACGCCAACCACCTCCTTCCCCTGCCGGATGGGCACCTTGCCGCGCACGCTCACGCCCAAACTGCCACGCGCCACGCTGATCACCTCACGGCCCGCGAGCGGCCCCGCGTTGTCTCCCCCCTCCATCGGTCGCCCCAGCCGCTCCGCCACAGGATGGGCCAGCCGAATCCCCTGGCGGTTTCCCACGACGATAAAGTCAGCCTCCGCCTCGCGCCGCAGCGCATTCACCTGTGCGTTGAGGGCCGGGTTCTGCCTCCCTGCCGCCGCCGCCTGCACGACGAGGGGAAGCCGGGCAACCAGGCGGCTGGTGGTGATCGCCCGCTCGCCCAGCCGCTCGCGCGCCTCACCGTACAGCGTGGCCGTTTGAACCGCCACGAGCATCACGGTCATCGCACACAGGACCAGCAGGTGCAGGCGCACCAGGCGGCTTTGCAGCCCCGGCCGGCCACGTCCGGAGGGGGAGCGAGAAGAGAGCAGTGACGTGCCCCCCGTTTCCCGGTCCAGTCCGATTGCAAATCCAGTGGCAATCTGGGGGTCATATGAAGGGGAAACGGTACACCGAGCAGCAGATTCTGGACATCCTCGGCCAGGTTGAGGCTGGGGGAGCGATCAGTGAGGTCGCCAGGACGCATGGTTTGGCCATCACCACCCTGTACCGCTGGAAGGCGCGCTACGGGGGGATGACCAAAGACGAAACCAAGAGGTTTCGTCTGCTGGAGGAGGAAAACCGCCGCCTGAAGAAGCTAGTCGCGGACCTGGCACTGGACAATCAGATGCTCAAGGAGGTGGTGGGAAAAAAGTGGTGACGCCTGAGGCCACGCCCCAGGCGCAAACACCCGTCAAGAAGCAGATGGTGGGGTTCCTGCGCCGTGAATTCCAGGTCAGTGAGCGCCGGGCCTGCCAGGTACTGGGCTTCTGGCGTTCGACCCAGAGGCATAACAGCCCTAAAAAGGAGGGTGAACGAGTTCTGATTGACCGTCTGCGGGTCCTGGCGCAAGAACGTCCCCGCTTCGGATACCGGCGGCTCCATACGCTGCTCAGGCGCGAAGGGACACAGGTCAATCACAAGCGCGTATACCGCCTGTACCGAGCAGAGGGACTCGCAGTCCGGCAAAAGGGGCGCAAGAAGCTGACGGGAAGGCAGCGGGTGCAGAAACCTGAGGTTTCTGCACCCAATCAGCGATGGAGCATGGACTTCATGTCCGACCAGCTCGCCTCCGGACAGCGTTTTCGCGTCTTCAACGTCGTGGACGACTTCACTCGCGAGAACCTAGTCATGCACATCGGGACCTCGATCACCGGGGCGGATGTGGTGCGTCGCCTGACCGAGGTGGTGGCCGTGAGGGGTTGCCCGACGAGCATCACCACGGACAACGGCCCCGAATTCATCAGCAAGGCCTTGGATCAGTGGACCCATGAGTTGGGCATCGCCCACGTCTTCATCACACCGGGGAAACCCATGGAGAACGCTTACATCGAGAGTTTCAATGGGAGGGTGCGGGATGAGTGCCTGAATCTCCACTGGTTTCAAAGCCTTCCCGAGGCACGACTGGTCATTGCCGCCTGGCGCGAGGATTACAACCAAGTCAGACCGCATAGCAGTCTGGACGGCCAGTCACCGAACGAGTTCGCCCGCCTGCAAAAGGCGGGCTGAGGTACGCTAGTTGTTGCAAAAGGCCTGGACCGATAAATGGGGCACCCTCAGCAGCATGAGCGTGTCACCATTCTAGAGACCAGGATGCCGCTGTCCCAGGTTGCGTGCATTCCGTTCAAAATCGTACATAGTGCTCACCAAAAAGTGCGTGCAGCACGGAGAAAAGACTTGCTTCGCGCCACGCGGGCGAGTAGCGTGAGGAGGCTCTGACAACCCCACTTCACGCGCGGCTCCCGGCCGCCCCGGAGGATCTATGAAAGGATCTATGAAAAGAGTGCTGTCCCTGGCCCTGTTGGCCGCATTCACGCCCCTTGCTGCCGCGCAGAGCCTGAGTAATCTGCGCATCATGGCCCCTGCCAGCCCGGGCGGCGGCTGGGATCAGACCAGCCGGGCCATCCAAAGCGTGCTGCAGAACGAGAACATCGCCAGGCCGGTGCAGGTGTTTAACGTGCCCGGAGCGGGCGGCACCATCGGCCTCGCGCAGCTCTATAACGCCAAGGGCGACGGCAACCTTCTGATGACGATGGGTCTGGTGATGGTGGGCGCGATCCAGACCAACGGCAGCAAGGTCGATCTCAGCCGCGTCACCCCCATCGCCCGCCTGACCGGCGAGTACGAGGTGCTCGTCGTGCCCGCACAGAGCCCCTACAAGACGGTAAGGGACCTCGCCGCGGCCTGGAAGGCCAACCCCGGTGGGGTCGCCATCGCGGGGGGCAGCGCGGGCGGCACGGACCACATGCTGGCGGGTCTGCTCGCCGAGGCAGCGGGCGTAGATCCCAAAAAGATGAACTACGTGCCCTTTAGCGGCGGCGGGGAGACGCTGGCGGCGCTGCTGGGCAACCAGGTCGCCGCCGGAATCGCTGGCTACGGCGAGTTCGAGGCGCAGATCAAAGCGGGCAAGCTGCGCGCCCTGGGTATCAGCGCACCCAAGCGGCAGCCCGGCATCCCGGTGCCCACCTTCAAAGAACAGGGCCTGAACGTGGAACTCGCCAACTGGCGCGGCATCGTGGCCCCCCCCGGGATCAGCGCCGCGGAAAAGGCCGCGCTTGTTGCCGCGCTCGACCGGATGCACGCCAGCAAAGAATGGAAAGACACCCTTGCCACCCGCAAGTGGACGGACCTGTACATGAGTGGCAGCAAGTTTGACGTCTTCCTGAAATTGGAAACGGAGCGTGCCCGGAAAATCCTGAGGAATATCGGCCTCGTCAAGTAACGGCGGCAGGGCGGGGCCTGACCACCTCGGTCAGCCCCGCCTCCTTTTTCCCTGTTTGTGACGCCAGGATCAAGGGCGTCCTCTCCCGGAGTTCTCCTATGCCTGACCTTCCTTCACCTGCCCCCCGGCCGGGCATCAGCCTGCCTGACCTGCTCGTCGCCCTGGGCGTCACGCTCCTCGGGCTGCTGCTGCTGCTGGGCAGCCTCCAGATTCCCTTCGGGATTAATGCGGTGGTCGGCCCGCGCGTCTTTCCGCTGGTCGTGAGCATTGGCATGCTGAGCCTGGGCGCCTTGCTGGTCGTGGGTGCCCTGCGCGGCGAGCGCGCCGAGCCCGCCGCCGAGGAGGACACCGATCCCGACGCGCCCGTTCACCTGGGTGCCGCTGGGATTATCCTGGGGGGGTTCCTGCTGGGTGCCGTGCTGCTCCCCTCGCTGGGCTTCGTGCTGGGCACCGCCATCATGTACTTCAGTGTCGCGCTGGCGTTTGGTGAGCGCCGCTGGGGAAGAATGGTGCTTGTGGCGCTCGCCGTGTCGCTGGTCACCTACCTCGTCTTCACGCACGGCCTGGGCCTGAGCCTGCCTCCCGGCGTGCTGAAGGGGGTGCTGTAGATGGACGCCCTCCATTCCCTCTTCGCGGGCTTTGAAACTGCCCTCACGCCCCTCAACCTGCTGTGGGCCCTTCTCGGCGTCACGCTGGGGACGCTGGTCGGCGTGCTGCCCGGGATCGGCCCCGCGCTCACGGTCGCCTTGCTGCTGCCGGTCACCGCCCAACTGCCCCCGGTCAGCGCCTTTATCATGTTTGCGGGCATCTACTACGGCGGAATGTTTGGCGGCTCCACCACCTCGATCCTGCTGAATACGCCCGGCGAGTCGAGTTCGATCATCACCGCGCTCGAGGGCAACAAGATGGCCCGCCGGGGCCGCGCCGCCGCCGCGCTCGCCACCGCCGCCATCGGGTCTTTTGTGGCGGGCACCATCGGTACGGTGCTGCTCACCTTCGCCGCGCCCGCCATCGCGGAGATCGCGGTGCAGATTCCGCCCTCAGCCAAGTTTGCGCTGGTCCTGCTCGCCTTTGTCACCGTCAGCGCCACCTTTGGAGGCAGCCCGCTGCGCGGCCTCACCAGCCTCTTTCTGGGGCTGGCCGTAGGACTCATCGGCACCGACACGCAAAGTGGCCAGGCCCGCTTTACGCTGGGCTTTCCAGAACTGCTCGACGGCATCGAGTTTGTGACGGTGGTGATCGGCCTCTTCGCGATCGGGGAAACGCTGTACGTCGCCAGCCGCCTGCGGCAGGGTGGGCCGAGCGTGGTCAAGCTGGCTGGAAACGCCCACATGACCCGTGAGGACTGGCGCCGCAGCTGGAAACCCTGGCTGCGCGGCACGGCCCTGGGCTTTCCCTTCGGCGCGCTCCCCGCGGGCGGTGCCGAGATTCCTACCTTCCTGAGTTACAGCCTGGAAAAGCGGCTCTCGAAGCACCCCGAGGAGTTCGGCCAGGGCGCCATCGAGGGCGTCGCCGGACCCGAGGCCGCGAACAACGCTTCGGCGGCGGGCGTGCTCGTGCCGCTGCTCACGCTGGGCCTCCCTACAAGCGCGACTGCGGCCATCCTCCTGGCTGCCTTTCAACAGTACGGGTTGCAACCGGGCCCGCTTCTCTTCGTGAGCAACGCCGACCTGGTGTGGGGCCTGATCGCCTCGCTCTACATCGGCAATGTCATGCTGCTCGCGCTGAATCTGCCGCTCGCGCCGGTGTGGGCACGGCTCCTGCTCATTCCCCGCCCCTATCTGTACGCGGGCATTCTGGTGTTCTCGACGGTCGGCGTGTACTCGCTGAATAACTCCGTCTTTGATCTGATCGTCCTCGCCCTGTTCGGGGTGATCGGGTACGGGATGCGCCGCTTCGACTTTCCGGTCACGCCCGCCATCATCGGCACGATTCTGGGTCCCACGGCCGAATCCCAGTTCCGCACGGCCCTCCAGCAGAGCAACGGTGACTTCGGCATCTTCGTGCGTCAGCCCCTCACGGCGAGCATCCTGCTCATCGTGGCGCTGGCGCTGATCCTGCCCCCCGTGCTGCGAATGCGGGCGGCACGGAAGGCCAAGGCGGTGGCGGCACTCTGATCCGGACTTCAGGTTTCAGGTGGGTCGGGGCCCACGTGAGCCGAGCAAGTCGTACAGATACAGGGCGAGAAAAGGGCCATGAGCCCTGAACCGGCGCAGCCATAGCCCCCCAGCGCCATGCGGGCTGGGGGGCTATGGCTGCCCGGCTTACTGGGCCTGCGACTTCGCCTCCTGGTAGCGGCGGGCGACCTCATCCCAGTTCACGACGTTCCAAAAGGCCTTGAGGTAGTCGGGGCGGCGGTTTTGGTAGTTGAGGTAGTAGGCGTGCTCCCACACGTCCACACCGAGGATGGGCGTGCCGCTCGCGCCCGCGATCGCCTCACCCATCAGGGGGTTGTCCTGGTTGGCGGTGCTGACGACGGCGAGCTTCCCGCCGGGCTGCACGACCAGCCAGGCCCAGCCAGAGCCGAAGCGCGCCTTGGCGGCATCCTCGAACTTCTCCTTAAAGGCGTCAAAGGACCCAAAGGCATCATTGATCGCCTGAGCCAGCTCGCCGCTGGGCTGCCCCTGCCCATTGGGCGTCATGATCGTCCAGAAGAGGCTGTGGTTGGCGTGACCACCCGCGTTGTTGCGCAGCACGTTCTTCTTGTCCGCGGGCACCTCGTCAAGGCGCTGGATCAACGCCTCAACGGGCAGATCGGCAAACGCGGTGCCCTCAAGCGCTTTGTTGGCGTTGTCCACATACGTCTGGTGGTGCTTGGTACGGTGGATGTTCATCGTGCGGGCGTCGATGTGCGGCTCGAGAGCGTCTTCGGGGTAGGGCAGATCGGGCAGTTGGTAAGCCATGCAAGGACTCCTTTCGGGCCGGAGCCTCACCCGCATCGGATGAGGACGGCGACGGTTCTCATCTTATCGAGCGGGCATGAGCCGCAGAGCTCAAAAAAGGCTTAAGGGAACATTCAGAAGAGCCGTCACCGCCAAAGAGACGCCCCTTTCAGACGGCAAAAGGGGCGCGTGGGCGGGAAGAGGCTTAACGGACGCGGTTCAAAGCCTCCCGGGCCAGCGCGTAGTTGGGGTTGAGTTTCAGGGCACGCTCGTAGTTCTCGCGGGCCTTGATGCGGTCGGGGGCGATGACGCCCGCCCCACGCTCGTAACTCAGGCCCAGGTAGTAGGCGTACTCCGGGATGGTGCTGCCCAGGGCAGCCGCCCGCGTGAGATTCTCGCGGGCTGCCTTGAGGTCTCCGGCGTCCAGGTCGAGGCGGCCGAGGTAGTAGTAGAACTCGGGGTAGCGCAGGGGATCGAGCTTCACGGCCTGCGCAAGCTGCACGCGGGCCGTCGCGGGGTCCTTGCTGAGGTAACTCACCACCCCGTACTGCCCCACCGCGTAGGCGTTCGTGGGGGCCAGGCGGGCTGCCTGCGCCGCCTCCGGCTTGGCGGCGGTCGTGTTGCCGCTCAGGGCGAGCAGCTTGGCGTAGTAGGCGCGGCTGTAGGGGTCGCGGGGATCGGCGATCACGGCCTTTTGCAGGCTATCCAGCGCGGCCACCAGGTTGCCGGTCGCGTAGTGCATCTCGCCCAGGTTGGAGAGAATAACGGCGTTATCAGGGTTGAGGGCGCTGGCCTGCCGGAAGGCATCCAGGGCGCGGTTCAGGTCTCCCTGAAGCTTGTAGACGTACCCGCGCTCATTCCAGACCTTGCTGAGGTTGACCCGCTGTTCAGGTCCCGCCTGATCCTGTACGGTTCGCTCGGCCGCATCCAGAACACGCAGCGCCTCAGCGAGGTTGCCGGTCACCGCCGAACGGTCGCTCGCGCCCATAAACTGCTGCTGATACGCCTGCGACAGCGCGATGTACCCACTGACGTTCCCCGGATCTTGCGTGACGAGGCGGCGCAGCGTCTCGATGGCGGGCGCATAGAGCCGCAGCCGCATCTGCGAGCGGCCCAACCCCAGCAGCGCGTCTGCGTTCCGCGGCTCCATCTCGGCCGCAGCGCGAAAGGCCACGTAGGCCAGGTCAAACTGTCCCTGGGTGTAGTAGTAGTTGCCCAGCACCACGTAGTTCGCGGCGGGCGGCGTGGGGCGAGCCGCAGGAGGAGCCGCCTTGGACGCCGGCTGGGCGGTGGCGGGCGCCGCCGGCTGCGTCTGTGCAGCTGCGCCGGAGAGAAGGGCCGCCGCGAGGAGCAGGCCGAGGGAACGTCGTTTCACTCAGAAACCTCCGAGGTGAGGCTAACACCGCGTCACGAGGGGTGCAAGCCGAGATCAGTCAGAAAAGAAGCCTCAGAAAACAGCGGAAAACCAGCATAGAGAACCTGCCCCGCAGCGGGGTGAAGTCCCTGTGAGAGGGCACCTCGGCGAACAACCTAAGCCGCCCGTTTGACGGGCCTCTGACGCACGCCGCGCCGACCTACACTGATCGCCATGTCGCTCCCCCCACCCCATCCCCGCCGGCTGGGCCTGACCGGCTCTATCGGCGCGGGCAAAAGCACGGTCGCCCGCCTGCTGCGCGCGCGCGGCCTCACCGTCCTTGACGCCGATGAGGTGGCCCGCGAGGTCACGCGTGACCCAGCCGTGCTGGCCGAAATCGAGGCCGCCTTTCCTGGAGTTTTGCGAGACGGCGTGCTCGACCGCGCGGCTCTGGCCGCCGCCGCCTTTGCGGACCCCGCACGGCTCGCGGTGCTGAACGCGATTACCCATCCACGGGTGCGGCAGAGGATGCTGGCCCTGGAAGAGGCCGCCGCCGCGCGGGGCGAAGGCTGGATCGTGCAGGACGTGCCCCTGCTGCTGGAGGGCGGCCTGGAAGGGGCCATGGACGCCGTGCTCGTGGTGGATGCGCCCCTCGACCTGCGGATTGCCCGCGTGACTGCCCGCAGCGGCCTCACCGCTGAGGAGGTGCGGGCGCGCGACGCCCGGCAGATGCCCGCCGAGGAGAAACGCAAACGGGCCACCTTCGTGCTGGACAACAGCGGCGACCTGGCGGACCTGGAGCGGCAGGTGGACGCGGCGCTGGGCGCACTGGGCATGGCGCCGCCAGCGACGAGCGCCCCACCCGAAGAAAGCCCCAGCCGGAGCTGAGGCTTTTGCCCGCTGGGGCCGCTGACCGCTTACGCTTCTGCTCTCTCCTGCGGGCGGCTGGACGCCGGGAGCTGGCCGCTCTGCAGCGCTGCGGCCACGAACCCCACAAAGGGCGGGCTGGGGCGCATGGGGCGGCTCTTGAACTCGGGGTGCGCCTGGAGCGCCACAAAGAAGGGGTGTTCCGGAATCTCGATGCTCTCCACCAGGCCCGCGCCGCGGCCCTGCACCCCGGGCGTCACGCCGCTGATCACCAGGCCGGCGTCCTGAAGCGGCCCCACATAGGCCGGGTTCACCTCGAAGCGGTGGCGGTGGCGTTCCTTGACGGTGCCGCCCCCCGGAACACCGTACAGCCCCGCGATCTTCGTTCCGGCGCGCAGCTCCATCGGCCAGTCGCCCAGGCGCATGGTGCCGCCCAGGCCCTCCACCTCAAGCTGTTCGGGCATCAGGTCGATCACCTTGTGCGGCGCGTAGGGATCGAACTCGGCGGAGTTGGCCCCCGCGAGGCCCGCCACGTGCCGCGCGTACTCGATCACCGCGATCTGCATCCCCAGGCAGATGCCCAGGTAGGGGACGCCGCGCGTCCGGGCGTATTCGGCAGCCTTGATCTTGCCCTCGATGCCCCGGATGCCGAAGCCACCCGGCACCAGGATGCCGTGGGCGTCCCCCAGTTGCGTTTCCAGGTCACCCTCCGCCAGTTCCTCGGCGTTCACCCACTTGACCCTGACGCGGGCGTCGTTGGCAATCCCAGCATGGGTGAGCGATTCGAGCAGGCTGAGGTAGGCGTCGGGCATCTCGGTGTACTTGCCCGCGATGGCGATGGTGACCTCGTTTCTGGGGTGCTTGATGGTGCGAACCGCGTTCTGCCACACGCCCAGGTTGGGGTGAGTCCGCTCCAGCCCCAACAGGTCTTCTACCGCCTTGCCCAGCCCCTGTTCCTCCAGCGCGAGCGGCAGCTCGTAGACGTGGCCCACATCGTAGGAGGAAAAGACCCGGTTTTCCCGCACGGAGGTAAAAAGGGCGATCTTGCGGGTGATGTCGGGCGGCAGCTTCTCCTTGGAGCGCACCATCACGATGTCGGGGCTGATGCCCACCGAGCGCAGTTCCGCGACCGAGTGCTGGGTGGGCTTGGTCTTGAACTCGTTGGAGGTCCCCAGATACGGCACCAGGGTAAGGTGGATGTAGAGGACGTTCTCGTCACCCTCGTCGAAGCGGAACTGCCGAATCGCCTCGAGGAAGGGCAGCGACTCGATGTCGCCCACGGTGCCGCCCACCTCGATCAGCACGATCTCGGCCCCGGCGTTCTCGCCCGCCACGCGGATGCGGCGTTTGATCTCGTCGGTGACGTGCGGGATGACCTGCACCGTCTGCGAGAGGTAATCCCCAGCCCGCTCACGGCGAATCACTTCCAGGTACACCTGTCCGGTCGTGATGTTGCTGCCCGGCGGGATGTCGAGGTCGAGAAAGCGTTCGTAGTTGCCGATGTCGAGGTCAGTTTCCGCCCCCGAGGCCGTCACGAAGACCTCGCCGTGTTCGTAGGGCCGCATGGTGCCCGCGTCGATATTGATGTAGGGATCGATCTTGACCGCTGTGACCTTGTACCCGCGCGCACGAAGGAGCGCCCCCAGGGACGCACTCGCCACGCCCTTGCCGAGGCTGCTCACCACGCCGCCCGTCACGAAGATGTATTTCATGCTTGACCCCGAGCGCCTGACCTCCTCCATGAGGCCAAAAAGAAAAGCCGGGGCGCTCGGCCTCCGGGTCTGTATGGTAGCACGGGAAGGCCAGGAGTGACTCGACTGCGCCCGTGCCCCCTCCGTTCAACCTCCACACCTCCTGCAGCGCCGGTCCACCGGCCTGGTGCCGGGATGGTCGCCGTGAAGTTCATCCGGGCGAAAAAGACCTCCCGGCATGGGGCGAGTTTGCCCTTTACCGCCCCCGAATCCGCTCCAGCAGCGCCGTATTCCGCGCCTCGCGTTGCCGTCCCGCCGCCTTCTCCCACGCAGAGGCCGAGCCCACCGCAAAGAAGCGCTCGCGGGCACGGGTCAGGGCGGTATAGGCGAGGTTGCGTGAGAGCATCGGCAGGTGCACCTCGTGCAAGACGCCTAGGACGGTGGGCCACTCGCTGCCCTGTGCCCGGTGAACGGTCAGCGCGTAGCCGAGTTGCAGGTTGAAGAGTTCCGCCCCAGAGAGTTCGACGATGTTGCCGTCAAACTCCACCGTCAGGCGGCCGCCCTCGGCCTTGAGGACGGTGCCAACAGTGCCATTGAAGACCTCGTTCGTGTAGTCATTCTTGGTCTGCACGACCACGTCGCCGGGCCGCGCCTCGCCGTCCGCGATGCGGATGCCGCCCTCACCGGGGTTAAAGAGGGACTGGAGGTGGCGGTTGAGGGCCTCCACGCCGAGCGGTCCCTTGCGCATGGGCGTGAGCACCTGGACCTGACCGGGGCCGCCCAGTTCGCGCACCATCAGGGCCACCCGGCGGGCACCCACGTCGGGCTCCGTCTCGGTGAGGTCAAGGCGCGGGTCGCCCCAGGCCGGGGCCTGCCCGTGCAACAGGCCGTGCGCCGCGCGGATGATGGGGTTCTCGGCGGCCTGACGGTACACCCGGCTGAGGCGGACGGTGGGCGCCGTCTGGGCGATCGCGAGGAGGGGCAACCCCGCCTCCACCGGAGGAAGCTGGTCGGTGTCTCCCACGAGGAGCACCCGCGCCCCCGGCGGCACAGCGGCGAGCAGCGAGAGCATCAGCGCGTCCCCCGTCATGCTGACCTCATCCACGATGAGGAGGTCATACGGCGCGGGTTCGAGGTGGTTATGCCGAAAGCCCGCCGGGCCGTACCCCAGCAGGCGGTGAATGGTGGAGGCGGGGCGCCCGGTCACTTCGCCCAGGCGGCGGGCGGCTTTGCCAGTCGGGGCGCAGAGGCCGACCTCCAGCCCCAGCCTCTCGGCCAGGTCCGCCACGGCTCGCGTGGTCGTGCTTTTGCCCGTGCCGGGGCCACCGGTCAAGACCACGAGGCGATGTTCTGCAAGCAGGTGGAGCACCTGGGCCTGTTCCTCCGAGAGCCCCCCGACCGCGCCGGCGGGCAGGTCTTCAGCGGCAGGCCACTCGTCCCCGGCGGGCGGCGTGGCGAGCAGGGTGCGGATCAGTCCCGCGAGCTTTTTCTCGGCCCTGAGGACGTGCGGCAGGTAGATGCGGCTTTCGCCTTCGGGCGTGGAATCGTCCGCGAGGCGGCCCAGTTCGGTGGCCGTCTCCACCGCAAGCCTCGCCTGTTCGGGCGAGACGCGGGTGTAGTGCAGCACGCCGCGCTCAGCGCGGGCACGCGACAGGAAGGAATGCCCGCCCTGCTGGCCCGCCTGCTGAAGGGCGTACACGGCGGCGGCGGTCAGGCGGCGCGGGTCGTCCTGCGCGCCGCCCCGCGCCTGCCACAGCCGGTCGGCGGTCAGAAAGCCGATCCCCTCCACCTCGGTCAGCGCGAAGAGGTCCGCCTGGAGGCGTTCGAGCGCGGCCTCCCCGAAGTGCTTCACGGCGCGCTGCGCCTGCGAGATGGAGAGGCCGAGGCCCTGCAAGCCCGCGAGCAACCGGCGCTCCAGGCCCTGCTGTGACCAGCTCGACACCATCTTGTGCAGGGTCGAGGCGGTGACGCCGGGCACCTGAAGGAGCTTTTCCGGTTCCTGCTCCAGCACGTCGAAGGTGGCCGGACCAAAGGTCTTGGCGATGCGCCCGGCAAGCACCTTGCCCACACCGCCCACCCGAGCTTCGAGGTAGGCCGCCACCCCCGCTTCGGTGAGATCCGTCGGCTGAGCCTCGAGCACCATATTCAGCACGCGGTACTGATAGCCGTACTCGCGGTGCTCCTCCATCAACACTTCGGCACTGAAGGTGTCCCCGGCTTCCAGGGGCGGCATCACCCCGATCACCGTCGCGTCCGGGTCCTCGCCCTCCGCGTTGCGCAGCCGAGCGCTCATCACGGTAAAGCCGCTCTCCGCGCGAAAACGCACCCGGTTCACGCCGCCCGTGACGCGGAAGGGTTCGCTGGGAGGTGCAGCGGTCATGGAAAAAAGATAGCGGGACCGGGAGCGCAGGGCGAGAGACCCGCCGGACGCGCCCCCGTGTGCAAATGCTATTTTTTGCGCCATGCACGTTCTTCAGGCGGTACGGTTCCATGGCTGAGCACAGGGCTGAGCGGTCCGCCGCCGAGGTGCTGAAGCGGCTGCGTGGCCGCCTGGTCGTGTCCTGCCAGGCGAACCCGGAAAGCCCGCTGCGTGACTCCTACATCATCAGCCGCCTGGCGCTGGCGGCCGAACAGGGCGGCGCCGCCGGGCTGCGCATTCAGGGCTTCGAGGACGTTCAGGCGGTGCGGGCGGTGACGAGGCTCCCCATCATCGGCCTGACCAAGACCAACCGGGAAGACACCGCGGTCTATATCACGCCCACCGCCGCCGAGGGCGTGCGGCTGGCCGAGCTGGGCTGCGAGATCGTGGCCCTGGATGCCACCCTACGGCCCCGCCCCGAACCCCTGGCAGAGCTGATCGCGGCGGTGCATGCCGCCGGGGCCCGGGTGCTCGCCGACATCAGCACGCTGGCCGAGGCAGAGGCCGCGCTGGCTGCGGGAGCAGACCTCGTGAGCACCACCCTGAGCGGGTACACGCCCTACAGCCGCCAGCTCAGCACGCCGGACTGGACACTGATGGACGAGCTCCACGCGGCAGGTCTCCCCTTTGTCGCTGAAGGCCGGATCAACCGGCCGGAGGACGCGGCGCGGGCCCTCCGGCAGGGAGCCGCCTGGGTGGTGGTGGGCAGCGCCATCACCCGTCCAGAGGTGGTGACCCGCTGGTTTGCCGAGGCGCTGCACATCTAGAGAGGAACGGGCCGTCTCCCGTGCTATTTTTTCCGCCATGCGCGTACTTCACACCGCAGATTTCCATGCCGGGCGGAATCTGAGGGGGTTTGACCGAACGCCCGAGGTTCATGAGGCTCTGGTGGAGATCGCCGAGCTGGCCCGCAGCGAAAAGGTGGACGTGGTGCTGATTGCGGGTGACCTCTTCGACACCGCGAACCCATCGGCAGAAGCCGAGGCCGCCGTGTTCGACTTTTTCCTGCGCCTGCGCGACGCGAACATCCCGGCTATCGCGGTTGCCGGCAACCACGACTCGGCTGCTCGGCTGCACAGCCTGGCGGGGCTGCTGGGCTGGGTCGGCGTGCAGCTGGTCGCACAGCCCACCCCCCATCCCCGCGACATGGTCCGCACCGTGGAGACGCGCGGCGGCGAGCGGCTGACGGTGGGGGCGCTGCCCTTCCTGTCCGAGCGGCGCCTGATCAAGGCCGCCGACGTGCTGGGCGGCGACGTGGGAGCGTGGCGACAGAAATACCGTGAAGGAATGGGGTTTTTTCTGCATAGGCTCGCCGAAGGCTTCCGGGGGGACAGCGTGAACATGGTGATGCTCCATGCGACGCTGGACGGGGCCGTTCCCAGCGGCTCCGAGAAAACCATGCAGTTTGACCTGATGAACGCCTATACCCTCTCGCCGCTACAACTGCCCGCCGCGGCGCAGTACGTGGCGCTGGGGCACATTCACAAGCCGCAGCAGAATTCCGACTCGCCCCTTGCCCACTACCCCGGTTCGGTGATCCAGCTCGATTTTGGGGAGGGCGGCGAGAAAAAGCAGGTCAACCTGGTGGAGGTGGAAGCCGGACGCCCCGCTCGGGTGATGCCGATTCCGCTCACAAGCGGGCGCGAGCTGCGAACGGTGCGGGTCACGCTTGACCACGTGGAACAGGGGCTGGCCAAACTCGCAGGCTTCAGCGGTCTGGTGAAAGTGGTGGTGCAGGCCCCAGCGGGCACCGCCCTCCCCGGCCTCAAGGACCGGGTGCTGCGCCAGGTCCCCAATACGCTGGCCGTCGAACTGGACGCCGTACAGGACGACCTGGCCGCGCCTGAGCTGAAACGCGCGGGCCTGAGCCTCTCCGAACTCTACGAGCAGTTTCACCGTGAACGCCGCGGGGAACTCCCCGATGATCTGCGGGCCGCCTTTCATGAGGCGGACGAGGCGGCGCGGGGTGGCGAGGTGGTCGCGTGACGCGGGCCGCTTGGGCGTGCAGGGCCCAGCCGGAAAGGAGGCACGCATGAGACCGCTGCGCCTCGAACTCCAGGGCTTTACCGCTTTTCGGCAACACACCGTGCTCGACTTTTCGGACCTGGAGCTGTTCGCGCTTGTGGGCCCGACCGGTAGCGGAAAATCCAGCCTCCTTGACGCGATGACCTTTGCGCTGTACGGAACGACGCCGCGGCTGGGCTCCACCGGGCTGGACGCTCTGATCTCGCAGGGGGAACGGGGACTGTCGGTTGGCCTGACCTTTGAGGTGGGTGGCGAGACCTACCGGGTGGCCCGCTCCAAAGGGCGGCGACAGGCCGAAAATGAGGTGCGGCTCGAACGGCGCGAGGGCCCGCACTGGGTCAGCCTCAGCGCGGGCGGCACCCGCAGCGTCAACGAGCGGATTCGTCAGGTCGTGGGCCTCGACTTCGAGACCTTCCGGCGCAGCGTCCTGCTGCCCCAGGGTGAATTCAGCCGCCTGCTGCACGGCAAAAGCGCGGATCGCCGGGAACTGCTCGGCGAACTCATGGGCCTGCGGCACGTGGAGGCCATGCGCGCCTATGCGGGGAACCGCGCAGGAGAGCTGCGGCGCGACCTGGGCACTCGGCATGCCCTGCTAGAAGGTGAATACGCGGGCGTGACCGAGGAGGCGGTCAAGGCGCTGCGCGCCGAGCGGGAGGCGGTGGACGCGGACGCCGAACGCCTGACCGACACGCGCGAGCACCTGCAGGAGCAGGTCAACCGCCTGCGCGCGCTGGAAGGCGTCTGGCGCGAGCGCGAGGACAAGAGCCGCCGACTGAAGCTGCTTGAAGCCCGGACTGCACCGGTGCGCGAGGGGGCGGAACGGGCCGCGCGGGCACGGCGGGTGGCCGGCGTGCTGCCCCTGCTTGACGCCGCCGAGCGCGCGCGGATCGCCGCCGAGCGCGAGGAACGGGAACGCACCGAGGCGCAGCAGGCAGAAGCCCGGGCCCGGCAGGCCCTGGAGGCCGCGACCGCCGCCCTGGAAAGGGCGCAGCTCGCCGAGAGCCGCATTCCAGAGCTGGAAGCCAAGGCAGACGCCCTGCGGGAGGCAGAAGCCGACGCCGCTCGCCTGAGGCGGGCAGGGGGAACGCCGCAGACCACGCACCCTGCTCCCCTACCCTGGGACGAGGACGCTTTTTTTGCCGCGCGCGAGGCCGCACAGAAGCTGGAGCGGCTGCGGCTGGAGCGGGCCCAGCTCACCGCCCGCCGCAGCGCGCTGGAGGCCGAGCGTGAGCGCCAGAAAAACGAGCTGCGCCGTCAAACTGCGCTCGAAGCCGAGCAGGAACGCGTTCAGCGGGAGGGCAAGGCCGCCCGCGCCGCGCACCTTCAGGCCGAGGAGGCGGTAAGGGCGGCTCGGGTGGCGGCGGGGGTGCAGGCGTACCGAACCCATCTGCACGCGGGGGAACCCTGTCCGCTGTGTCTGCAGGTGGTGACAGAGGTGCCCTCCCCAGAGGGTGTAGACCTCGCGGCGCTGGAGGCCGCCGCCGAGTCCGCCCGCGCGGAGTTGGAGGGCCGCAAGCTGCGTTACCGCGAGATCACGCTCGAACTCGACCACCTGCGCAAGACGACGGAAGAGCGCCAAGCCGCCCTGAGGGACACCGAGGCCCAACTTCGCCAGGACGAGGAGGATCTGCGCCGCGCCGAAGAGCGCCTCTCGGGAGATCCCCAGGACACGGCGGCACGGCTCCTTGCCGGGCTGGCAGCGCGGGTGCGGGCCGCGGGGGCAGATCCGGCGCGCGAACGGCAGAAGCTGCTGGCCGAGATCAGGGGCCTGCGCTCCGGGCTGAGCGAGGCGCAGACCACCCTGGCCCGCGCGCAGAGCGCTCATGCAGCGGCGCAGGCCACCCTCCACTCGGCCAGTCAGGCCGCGCAGGGCCGGGCCCGTGAGGCGCGGGCGGCGCAGGAGGCCCTGGAAGCCGCGCTCGCCGCGCTTGGTCTGGACGCCGCGCAGGCCCGCGCCGCTGCCCTTCCCGAAGCGGACATCAGCGCGCTGGAGGAGGCCGCCCGCACCCATACCGCCCAGGTCGAACAGCTCCGAGCGCAGCTCGCCGAGCTGAACCGGCAGCTTGGGCTGGAACCCTTCGACCCGGCGCAGCTTCGGCAGGCCGAGCGCGATCTCACCGCCACCGACGCCGCCCTCAGGGCAGCCCGTGAGCAGGCAGGTCGCCTGGCCGAGCAGGAGCGCAGCGCCCGCGAACGTCTGAAACGCCGCTGCGAGATCGAGGCGCAGGCCAAAGTCCTGGCCACGCAGCTCGACACCTGGCAAACCCTCACCAATACGCTGAGGGCCAACGAGTTCCAGCAGTTTCTCCTCGCGGAGGTGGAGGCGCGGCTCCTCACGGGCGCAGGGACCCTGCTCTTTCAGATCAGCGACGGGCGCTACCGCCTCGCGCTGGAAGACGGCGAGTACGTCGTACAGGACCTGTGGAATGCGGGCGAACCGCGCGCGGTCAAGACCCTCTCCGGCGGTGAAACCTTCCTGGCCAGCCTCAGCCTGGCGATCGCCCTGAGTGACTACCTGGCCGGCAACAAGGTGCTGGGGGCACTCTTCCTCGACGAGGGCTTCGGCACGCTGGACCCGCAGGCGCTCGAGGCGGTGGCGAACGCGCTGGAGAACCTGCGGACGCAGGGGCGCATGGTGGGCGTGGTCACGCACGTCGAAAGCCTCTCCGAGCGGCTCCCCAGTCGCCTGATCGTCACCAAGAGTGTGGCCGGAAGCAGCGTGCAGCGGCTGGACGGATAGGCAGGTGGGCAAGTGGGCGGGCCCTTACCGCCCCAGCGCCTCCTCCGCCTGCCGAATGCTCAGCACGCGGCTCGCCCCGCTCGAGTCGGTGGTCACGCCCCAAAGCGCGTGCGCGACCTCCATCGTCGCCTTTTGGTGCGTGACGAGCAGGAACTGCGCGCCGCGCGCGGAGAAGCGTTCGAGAAAAGCCGTGAAGCGGCGGATGTTCGCCTCGTCCAGGGGCGCGTCCACCTCGTCGAGCACGGCGAGGGGGAGCCCTCCCGAGCCTCCCTCACCGCCCGCATGGTTCAGGGCAAACAGGAACCCCAGGCCCGCCATCGTTCGCTCACCCGCGCTCAGGAGGTTCATGGCGCGGGTGCGCTTCCCCTTCGGCTGCACGGCAAGACGCAGGCCCGTGAGCCTGCCCGTCTCGTCGTGCTCGGGCTCCAGCTCACCCTGTCCGCCCAGAAGTTCGGCCGCATAGTCGCGGAAGGCGGCATTCACCCGGTCAAAGGCGGCGCGGGTCGCGGCGTTCTCGGCGCTGGCCAGCTCGGCGAGGTGCGCGCGCAGTTCGGCAGCCGCCGCCTCCGCGTCGTGCAGCTCGGCATTCAGGCGTTCGAGCTCGGCGCTGGCCAGGGCGTGGTCCGCCTCTGCGCGCGCGTTCACCGGGCCGAGGCGTTCCAATTCGGCCCGGATGCGGGTGAGTTCTGCTGTCCACTCGCGGGGCGTGCCGGGGGGACTGCACCCCTCGGGAAGAGCTTCCAGAGCTCCTTCACGCCGGGCGATCAGCAGACGCAGGTCTTCAAGGCGGGCGCGCACCTTGTTCTGCTCGCCGATCAGGAGGGTATAGGCTTGGGCAGCGGCGTCGCGCGCCTTTTCGGCGCGGTACAGCTCGTGCTCGTCCAGGGTGCCGAGGGCCGCCTCACGCCGCGCCACCTCAGCGGCGGCCGCCGCCAGGTGGGCTTCTTGCGCCGCGAGTGCCGAAGCGTTCGCGGCGAGGCGCTCGCGCAGGTCAGCAGCACGGGCCCGGGCACTGCGAAAGGCTCGCCACGCCCCGTCGAGTTCGCGGGCGAGCGCGAGGGCTTCTAGGGCCGCCCGCTCCCGAGCGCGGCCATCCTCGGCCGCGCGGCGGGCCGCGAGCAGGGCGGCGGCGAGCTCGGTAGGATCAGGCGCGGGCTCTTGCGACCGCGCGGGGGCAGGGGACGTCGTGGCGGCCAGGCGAGCCCGCAGCCGTTCGCGGTGTGCCGTCAGGCTGCGGGTCTGCGCCTCCAGCTCGGTGACGCGCCGCTCGGCCTCACGCTCCTCGCGGGCGGCGCGCTCGCGAGCGGCAAGCAGGGTGTCATGGTCCTGTGCGCCACTCGAAAGGAGGGCCTGCACCCTCCCGAGCTCAGCCTGAAGGCGAGCACTCTGGCGGTCTACGTCCTCCAGTTCCGCGTCAATCTCCCCCAAGCGGCGCTGGTCGGCCAGCACGCTGAAGCCCGCGTCCCGCAGGCGTCCGCCGGTGATGGCGCCCCCAGCCTCCAGCAGTTCGCCGTCCAGGGTGACGAGGCGCGGGCGGCTCGCATGCGCGCGGGCAAGCCGGGTCGCGGCACGCAGGTCCGCGACGACCAGCGTGTCGGCCAAGATCGCCTCACCCACCACGGGGGGATCGGTCGGGCACAGGTCCGCGAGGTTCCCGATCACGCCCGCCTCGCGCAGCAGCGGCCCGTCACGGCGCGGACGAGCGCGAAGAAGGTCGAGGGGGAGAAAGGTCGCCCGCCCCCCCACCCGCTTGAGTTCCTCGATAATTGCTCGCGCGTCCTCACCGCTGTGAACGACGATCTGTTCCAGGCGGCGGCCGAGCGCGGCCGTCACGGCCGTCTCGTACTCGGCGGGCACAGTCAGCAGGTCCGCCACCGAGCCCACGATGCCGGGATGGTCAAGCCGCAGGGCATTGCGCGCGCCCTCGCCGTAGCGGGCATAGGAACTCAGAACCTGTTCAAGCCGCTCACGCTCGCGGCGCAGGGGGGCCTCGCTCGCCTGGAGGCGGGCGAGTTCGGCCGTCAGGTGCCGCTCGTGCGCCTGCTCCTGCGCGCGGCGGGCGGCGAGCGCGGCGTACTCGGCCTCGGCCTGCTCACGGGCGCGGCCCACCGCCTCCAGGCGTTGGCGGGCCGACGCCAACGCCTCCAGTGCCGCTTCCAGGTTGCCCTCGGCGCGCTCGAGCTCCGCCCCCAGCGTCTCGCGGCTGGCGTCCACCCGCGCCGCAGCCTCGGCCGCCCGGGCCGCCCGCTCGCGCGCACGGCTCAGGTCGGCGTCCAGGGCCTGAGCGCGGCGCTCGGCGGCCTCGGCGTCGGCGCGGGCCACGGTCACGGCCACCTCCAGGGCGGGGAGGTCGGGGGCCGCCTCAGCGGGCGGGCTCTGCGGCAAAGCGGCGAGTTCGGCGCGCAGCCGTTCCGCCTCGGCCTGAAGGTGCCCCGCGTACCGTTCGGCCTGGGCGTGGGCCTCGCGGGCCGCACGCAGGGTGTCCAGCGCTCCCGCAAAGGCGTCCGCTCGGGCGCGGGCCTCCGCCACCGCCTCACGCGCGGCCTCCACCCGTCCAGCGGCGGCCTGCACCTCGGCGGCGAGTTCGGCACTGCGGGTCTCCAGCGTGTTCGCCTCCGCGCGGGCCGCCGCGATCTCGCGCACCAGGGCAGCTTGCCGCTCACGCTTCAGGGCGTCTTCGAGGGTAAGAACCCGGCTTGTGAGGTCACGGTGTACCCGCGCGGCCTGGGCCGCCTGCGCGAGCCTCGCCACCCCCGCTGCCCGCTCCCCCTGCACCAGCCGAAGCTGCTCCAGATGCCCGTCCGCCTCGCGCAGGCGCGCTTCTGTCTCCTGCCGAGCCGCCACCGCCCGCGAGAGACCCGCCGCCTCCTGCACGTAGCCCAGCAGGGTACGGCCCTCGGCCTGCACGACGCCGCTGACTTCACCCTGCCCGATCACGGCGAGCCCCCCCGGCCCCAGCCCGGTGCCGCTCAGCGCGGCCTGCACGTCACGGGCGCGGGCGGGGCGGCCGTTGAGGTCCTGCTCGCCCGTGCCGTCGCGGTATACCCGGCGGGTCACGTTCACCCGGCCCCCCTCGGTCAGCAGTTCCACCTGCACTTCCGCCAGCCCAAGGGGCGCCTTGCCACCGCTGCCGTGAAAGATCAGCTCTGTACCGCGCCCGGCGCGCAGCTCACGCGCCCGCGCCTGATGGGTCGCCCAGCGCAGCGCCTCCACCACATTGCTTTTGCCACTGCCGTTCGGCCCGATGATGGCCGATACCCCCGGACCGAATTCCAGTCGGGTACGGTCCGCAAAACTCTTGAACCCCTGGAGGGTGATGCTCTGGAGCATGGCGCTCTACTGGTCGGCACAGTCCTGCCGCGTGTACGGCTCGCGCAGATCCAGGTGCCCCAGCGTGTCGGCGTTCTGACCACCCACCAGAAAGGTCACGTCCTGGCCGCTTTTTTCGAGCAGGGTCCGGGTGAGGCTACACAGCAGCATTCGCTCACCGCTCGTGCCGTAGCGCAGCTCGCGGTAGGTTTCAGGGAGGTTGACGTAATAGTGCACGCCGCGCAGCCAAACCTTGGGGGGCTCGCTGCCTTTGGGCACGACGGGAAGAACGCCGGAGGTGTTTGGCCCAGCCGCCCAAGTGTTCAGGGCCGCCTGGGCCAACGTGCCGGAGCTCTCGTTCGTGACCTGCACGGTACGCGTCTCGGGCTTGAGGGTCTGCACCTGCGGGTCGGTGTAGTACACCCTGACCTGCACCTCACGCTTTTCCTGAAGTTCCAGCCGGGGAGGCGCGGGGGTCTCGGGGGGACGCCGCACCTCCTGGTAGGCATAGGCCGCAGCGGCCAGCAGCGCCAGGCTCACCACGTTGAAGAGGGAAAAGAGCCGCTTCACGGGTTCACCCCGCTGGCGGCCGAGTTCGCTCGGCCCGCGTTGTTGGCACGGGCCGTCAGGTAGGTCGCGATGGACCGCGCCACCGCCACCGACATCGCCTGAAGGCGCTCGTCCACACTCAGCTTGGCGCGGTCCTCCGCATTTCCGGTCCAGCCCAGCTCCAGCAGCAGGGCGGCCTGCGGGGCCTCGCCCAACATCAGCGCGCGGCGCACACTGTCCGCTTTGGCGGTCACCCCCCCGCCCTTGAGTTCACCGCGCAGCAACTCGCTGAGCCGCCGGGTTCCGCCGCCATTCCCGACCACAAGGTCGATGTAGGGGGCTTCGCCGCCGCTACGCACCGCGTTCACAAGCTGTGCCGAGCTGCGCCCCACCGGTTCATACACGGTGACGCCGCCCCGCTCACTGCCCGGAAAACGGCCCAGGTCCAGCGCCAGGTACACGTCACTTCGCCGCGCGAGGGCCAGTTTCTGGTTGAGGCCCAGCGCGCTCTGTGCGTCGCGGGTTAGTTTTACCTGCCACCCAGCCTTGTTCAGCAGCTCGGCGGCGCGCCGCGCCACGTCCAGCGTCACGTCACGGCCCAGTCCCGTGACCCGGGCGGGGTCCAGCACGATCAGGGGCCGCGCGATGCGCTCCAGCAGGACGGGACTGGTGTACGGCACCCCGGGACCGGCGTCCACCACGATTCGCGCGCCGCCGGGCCGCACCACTCGGTAGACCCGGTAGCCGCTGCCGGGCGGGAGGGGAAAACTGAGCTTCAGGTCGTTCCCGCTGCGGGTCACCTCCGCGCGGGGCACAAAGGCTCCCCGGGTGGTGTAGCGCCGCGGCTCGCCCTGCACACCCGGTAGGGTGACGGTCACCACCGTGCCGCGGAGCTCGTGGGTCAAGGGCACGTCGCGGGTGAGGTCAAGCACGAGCCGATCACTGTCCTTGCCTGCTCGGCTGCTGACCCCTTGCAGGCTTGCCGGGACCACTCGGAAACTTCCCGCTTCGTACTGCGCGCCCAGGCCGCGGGCCAGCGTGTCGAGCGGCAGGTAAAGGTTCCCGTTCACCAGGGTGGCCGCGCGCGCCCGGACCCGTTCGGTGTCGAGCTGCACGGTATTGAAATCGGTGGTGGCGCGCTGCTGGTCCTCGTCGATGGGGAGCAGCAGCGTGTGCCCGAAGCCGTCAACCCGTACCACCTGACCCTCTCGCGTCACGTCTACGAGGCGCTTGAGCACGTCCTCACGGGCGTACTCCGCCCCATACAGGTTGATCGCCTGCACCTGCTGCCCGGCGAGATTCAGCCGCGTAAAGGCGAGCTGCGCTCCCGCCAACCCGGCGCACAGCAGCGCCGCCGACAGCAGCAGGGGTCTGGAGAGGCGGCCCCTCATAGCTCGCGCAGCTCCCGGCGCAGCGTCTTTTCCGCCTCGGCTCGGCGCTTGTCGTGCAGCTTCTTGCCGCGCGCCAGGGCGAGTTCGACCTTAAAGATTCGGCCCTTCTGGTAGAGGCGGGTGGGCACCAGCGTCAGGCCCTTTTGTTCCAGCGCCCGCTTCAGCTTGCTGATCTCCTCGCGGTGCAGCAGCAGACGGCGACTTCTGCGGGGCTCATGGTTGTTGTAGGTCGCTTCAACGTAGGTGGGAATGTAGAGGCCCTCCAGCTCGATGTTGCCGCCGACAAGGCGCGCAAAGGCGTCCCGGAAGTCCACGCCTCCGGCGCGCACGCTCTTGACCTCGCTGCCCGTCAGAGCGATGCCCGCCTCGAACCGGTCGAGGAGCTCGTACTCGTGGTAGGCGCGGCGGTTGGTGTACACGCGGCGCATTCTAGCAGGGCTCTTCGGGAGGCACCCCGGGTGAGGCAGCCTCCGCCTGGGGCCTGCCGCTGCCTTCCGCGCTCCTGAACCCTACTTCTGCGGCGGCCGGCTGGGCCGCACCTCGACCCGGCTGGGAAGCGTACGCGCGGGCATGTTCAGCAGGTCGAGGGTGAGTTGGGCGATGTCCTCGGGCTGAATCTTCCAGGCGTCGGCCTCGCTGGGCGTGTGCCCGTTAAAGAAGGTGGCGACGCTGCCAGGCATGATCTGGGTGACCTTGATGCCGTACTGCCTCAGGTCGAGCATCAGCACTTCGGAAAGGCCGTTGAGGCCGAATTTGCTGGCGTTGTACGCCGCGCCGCCCGCAAAGGGATTTTTTCCGGCGAGGCTCGAGAGCGTAAAGATGTACCCGCCCCGGCGCTTGAGGGCGGGGATGGCCGCCTTGACCGTGTAGAAGGCGCCGCTGAGGTTGGTGTCGATCACCTCCTGCCACTGCTCGGTGGTGAGGTCTTCGGCGCTTGCGAAATGCCCTACCCCCGCGTTCACAAACAGCACGTCGAGCCCACCAAAGGCCGCGACGTGGGCATCAACGGCCGCCTGAAGCGCCCGGGGATCACGCACGTCGCACTGCACGCCCCGAGCATCCTGGCCGATCTGCCGGGCGGCGGCCTCCACCTCGTCCTGATGGCGGCTGGTCAGGGTGACAGCGTAGCCCGCGCCCGCCAGGGCCTGCGCGACGGCAAAGCCGATGCCCTTGCTGGCGCCGGTCACAAAAGCACTGGAACGGAGTGAAGTCTCCTGCTGCGTCATGCCGCGAAGCTAACACGCCCAGGCGAAGAGGCCCGGGCGCGTGAAGGGGCGCTTAATACGGGTCAGGGCAACTTCTGGGCCAGGCGGTCATACACGTAGTTGGCTGCGTCGGCCTGCTGCTGCCAGAGGGTGAGCAGGCCAAACTGGTCGTTCACCGCGACGCGCTGGCCATCCCCCAGGTCGAAGTACAGGTGGGCCGTCAGCTTGGCCCACGGCACCAGCGCCTGGGGCGCCGTCAGCACCGGCGTCACCTTGACGGCATCCGGGGTCTGCGGGTCGGTTGCGATCGTCGCTTGCGGATAGCGGCGCTTGATCGCCCGCGCCGAATCCCGCCGCATGGCCTCCAGAATGGCGGTGCGCTGCTCGCCCGTCACCAGGTTGACGTTGCCCTCGATGCGCGGCGGGAGAATCACGTAGGTGGCGCGGGCAAGCACGGCGGCACTCCAGCTGGGAGCCGGGGTGGGCGCGGCCGCCTGCGTGGGCCAAGCGGTCATGCTCAGCAGAAGGAAAAAAGCCAGGCGTCTTTTCATGACGGGCAGTTCAGCATGCGGAAGTGGTGGAGCGGTGAAGAAGACATGAAGTTCAGCGGGCTCTTCTGCGGCCCCCCGCGCCGTGCTGCCTCCCCGGCACAACCGCCAGGAGGCTCGGGCCCAGCACTTGCTACCCTACAACCCGTGACGGCGGCCTCCTCCCATCCTCTCGCGTCCCCCCTGCGTCAGGGGCAGCGCCGCGCGTTGGCACGCGCCATTACCCTGATCGAGAGCACTCGGCCCGACCACGAGGCAGAAGCCCAGCGCCTGCTGGCCGAGCTCCTGCCACACGCTGGAAAGTCCGTCCGAGTCGGCCTCACCGGGGTGCCGGGCGTGGGCAAGAGCACCTTTATCGAGGCGCTGGGTGTGTTTTTGGCCGACGCCGGGCACCGGGTCGCGGTGCTCGCCGTAGATCCCAGCAGCGCCCGCAGCGGCGGCTCGATCATGGGCGACAAGACGCGGATGCCCCGGTTGACCGTTCACCCCAACGCCTTTATCCGCCCCAGCCCCAGCGGAGGCACGCTGGGCGGCGTCTCCAGGCGCACCCGCGAGGCGATCACCCTCTGCGAGGCTGCTGGATACGACGTGCTGCTGGTCGAGACGGTCGGCGTGGGCCAGTCGGAAACGCAGGTGGCCGCCATGACTGACCTCTTCGTGCTGCTGACCCTCCCGAACGCCGGGGACGAGCTTCAGGGCATCAAGCGGGGGATCATGGAACTGGCTGACCTGTGCGTCGTCAACAAGGCGGACACCGACAAGGAGGCCGCCACCCGTGCCCAAACCGAACTGACAGCGGCCCTGAAACTCCTGACGCCCCAAGGAGCTTCCTGGCGGCCCCGCGCGCTGCAGGCCTCCGCCCTCACCGGAGCGGGGATTCCGGAAGTTTGGGCCGCAGTGGAGGCCTACCGCCAGGCGGTGGACATAGCCGCCAAACGTCGCGCCCAAACCGCCCTGTGGTTCGACGACCTGCTGCGCGAGGCGGCTTGGCGGGCCTTTCAGTCCGGCGTGGACGCAGAAAAGCTGCGGGCCCTGCGCGCCGAGGTGCTGGCAGGAACGCTCACCCCGGTACAGGGGGTGCGGGCCCTGCTCTCCCCCGCCCCATGACGCCCAAGGCCGCCCGGACCCTGGCTGACCGCTACTTGATGTTGCCGTTGAGCCCATTGGGGTAGAAGCCGCCCCTATGGGCACCCGGAGCCAGGTAGACGATGTTCAGCACCTCGCGTGTGCTGCGGGGGAAGGCGACCCCATTCCGGTCGGCCGGAGCGAACACGGCGTTCCCCGCCGCGTCCGTCAGGCCCAGATCCTTGCCGCCGCCAACCTTGCCGCGCAGGTTGCTGATCGCCTGCACGACCTGGCCGACATAGAGCCCAGCTGCCGCACTGATCTGCCGCTGCTCGTAGAGCATGGAGCGGATGGCCCCGCCGTGATACGCCTCGACCGCCAAGATGCCCGCCGCCGCCTGGAGGTAGGCAGGGTTGGTGATCAGGGTGGCCGCACCGTTGTACGCGGTGACACCCACATCCTCGAAAATAAAGGCCCCGTGCAGGAAGAAGAGGTCATTCGCGTAGGGGTTGAAGCCCTTGATTTTGCCCCCGCTCGCCGCCCGCCCGGCCGCGTCAAAAGCCCCCGCAAGGTCAAGGACCGGGCGCGGCGCAGCGGCCTTGCCCAGCGCCCCGTACAGGAACTTCACGTGCGCCAGCTCGTCTTCCGCGATATCGCGGGCCAGCGCCTGCACGTTCGAATCCTTGAACTGCATCCCGCTCATGCGGTCGAGTCCCGCGGGCAGACGAATCTCCGCCCCACCTCCGATGGCGCGCAGCTCGTTCACCCGGCCCACAGCCGCGAGATAGAAGGCCGCCTCGAGGTACTCCAGGTTGAGGGCGAAATTCAGCACGTCCGCATCCATGTTCTTGGCGGGCGCGGCGAGCGCGGGGGTCCCGGTGAGGCCGAAGGCGGCGACGCCCAGGCCAAACTTGCCGAGGGTACCCAGAGCGGCGCGGCGGTCGAGGGTCTGGGCTTCGGGGGTCTGGGGGGCGGGCGTGGTCTGGTCGTGACTCATAGATTCCTCCGTGAGGGTCAGTGCGTTCTGACCGGTTCATCCGGCTCTATGCGGCGGGGAAGCGTTTGGATCACTGGCCCCGGCGGGGGTGAGGGGGCTCGCCCTCCCAACACAGGCCGCCCCCCCGAGACGGCCCGTCATCACCGTGACCAGAGCACCCGCCACCCGCTGGCGATGGCTTCACCTGCTTTGGGCGTTCTCACCGTCCTCGTCCGCCAGCGCGAGGCCTCTTTCAGCGAGGGCGGCGCGGAGTTGGGCCACGGCCTTGGGCCCTATCCCGTGAAGGCGGAGGAGGTCGGCCGCGCGAACCGTCCTCAGCTCCTCAAGGGAGGTAAATCCCGCGGCACGAAGCGCCCGCCGAGCGGGTTGAGACAGTCCGGCTGGAAGATCGCTCGCCTGCTCTGGAACCTTGTGGCTGTCCGTCATCTCCTGCTCCTCTACTCGCCAGGTCTCCAAGCCCGCGCCGAACCTCACCGCGCGCGTTGCCGGGGAACCCCTCGGCCCTGTCCGGGCAAACCTGGTCTTCAGACGGCCGATTCTGCATCCCATCTCCCCCTGCTGGATCAACGACGACATGGGCCGGGCCGCTTTCCGCGGGTCAGGCCAAACCGCAAAAAAGGAACAGGACGGCGGGACCCTCCCAGAGGAAAAACGACATGCCGCCCAGACCAAGCGGGTCCACTTAGGTGACTCTAAATCTCCTTTGTCTGACTTAGTTTAGAACGTAAAGGAGGCCAAGAGCAACCCAGTGCTCAATGTTTGGTAAAGGGCTCGCCAAAGCCCTGGCCCAGTTCATCTGTCGGGGATGGGGTGCCTTGCAGCA
Organism: Deinococcus sp. YIM 77859; assembly: GCF_000745175.1. NCBI lineage: Bacteria > Thermotogati > Deinococcota > Deinococci > Deinococcales > Deinococcaceae > Deinococcus > Deinococcus sp. YIM 77859. The sequence continues at coordinate 200,009 of NZ_JQNI01000002.1, read as the reverse complement.
GCCGCGTGAGGATGACGTGATGATCCTCAAAAAAGCGGCGCGGCAAGGCGAGAGCGCGGCGCAGGGGGACGGGCCGCGCGACGAACGCGGCGGGCGGCGGACCCAACCACACGTGGGCGGTGGTGGGCAAGACGAGGGCACGAGCGGGATCGTCGAACAGGGCCGCGGCTCCCGGTGGCGGCTTGTGGGCCGGCGGGAGAACCCGGCCCGGCAATTCCCACAGGCCGTCCCCGATGGGTTCGCGGCGCGCGTGCAGCCAAACCTGCTCCTCCCGCACGTGCAGCCAGCGTTCCTCGTGGAGGTGGGTGCCGGGGGGAAGGGCAGCGCGGGCCGCCGCCACCGCCGCCCATTCCCTCTGCAGACGGGCAAAGGCGGGGGTCCGGGCAAAGCGGGCCAGAAAAGCATGAACTGCCTCCGGCACCCCGGGGGGCAGGGGCCGCCCGGTCAGGAAAGCCGCGCGCAGGTCGGTGGCGTTCAGCCCCGGCACAGGGGGCGTGCTCAGCCGTGACCAGCCGGGAAACCAACGCAGGTAGGCGCTGCTGGCGTCCTTTTCGTGGCCGATGAGGGTGATGGGAACCCGCGGGCCGAAGACCCCGGCCACCACCTCGCGCACCTCCGCGGCCCAAAGAACCGCGTCGAAATGGTCGGCAAGGGGGCGAAACAGCACCCGGCCCCGTTGTCCTCCGACCTCCCGCAGGGCTCCTCGGAACATCGCCGCGCGCTCGGGCGCACTGAAGGGGTTGCGAACGCTGCGGGCGAGGTTGGCACTCCCCAGCAGGACGAGCACCCGTTCAGCCCACTCCAGCGCGTGCAGCACCGTACCGAGGTGCGCCGCATGCGGGGGCTGAAACCGGCCTACGTAGACGGCAGCGGGCCTCATACGCCGATGTGCGCGCGCAGGCTCTCTGCCACCCGGTCGCGCAGCGCGGCCACGTCGGCGCCCAGGCTCACGCGGTAGATGTGGGGATTCAGGGGGCGCAGGGTCCCGGCGGGAAGGCGGGCGAGGTCGGCCCGGGCTCTGGCCTGCAGGTCGGCGAGCGGCTCGGCGGGGAGGGTGCGCTGCCCGCCCTCCATCACCACCGCGTGGGCTTCTTGCCACTGCAGGCCCGCGGGCACGTGAGAAAAGCGCAGGGGGTTGGTGGGATCGCTGATGCGGGCGCCGGGGCGGGGCGGCTCACCCAGGGTCAGGGCGTCTAGGGCGTACGTGCCGTCCGTGTCCAGCGCGCGCCAGACGCGCTTGAGGCCAGGCAGGCTGGACTTGGTGGGGTCACCCGTCAGCTTCATCTTGGGAACGCCGTTCAGCCGAGCGAGCTTGAAGACGCCGCCCAGCGCCCCACCGCCCTCGCCGCCCGCCGTGACGAGCTGCGTCCCGACGCCGTAGATGTCCACCCGGCCGCCCTCCGCGATCACAGAGGCGATGACGGACTCGGAGAGGTCGTTACTGGCAACGATCTTCACGTCACCGAAGCCCGCCTCGTCAAAGGCGGCCCGAATGCGGCGCGAGAGGTACGCGAGGTCACCGCTGTCTAGCCGCACGCCGCGCAGCTCGTGGCCCCGTGCCCGCAGCTCGCGCGCCACCGTGAGGGCATTGGGGAGGCCACTGCCCAGGGTGTCTACCGTATCGAGCAGCAGCACGGTGCTGTCGGGGTACAGCTCGGCGTAGGCGCGAAAGGCGGTCAGCTCATCCGGAAAACTCTCCACCCAGGCGTGGGCGTGCGTGCCGATCACCGGCAGGCCGTAGCGTCGCCCGGCCTCCACGTTGCTGGTGCCGGCCGCGCCCCCCACGACGGCGGCCCGGGCCGCGCTGAGGGCGCCGTCTGGTCCCTGCGCGCGCCGCGCCCCAAACTCGACGACCTGCCCGCCGAAGGGGCTCGCCTCGGCGGCAAGGACGCAGCGGGCCGCCTTCGTCGCCACCAGGGTCTGAAAGTTGACGGTATTCAGCAGCGCCGTCTCCACAAGCTGCGCCTCCCAAAGGGGCGCCTGCACAGTCAGCAGCGGCTCGTGCGGAAAGACGGCGCTCCCCTCGCGAAACGCAGTGACGCGGCCCCGGAATCTCCAGCTCCGCAGCGCGTCCAGAAAATCCGGCCCGAAGAGGCCCAGCGTGTCCAGGTAGGCGAGGTCGTCTTCAGAAAAGCGCAGCGCCGCAAGCCGGTCGAGCGCGGGTTCCAGCCCCGCCCACACGGCAAAGCCCCCACGAAAGGGATTGCGGCGGAAGTACAGATCAAACACCGCCTCTTGGGTGTGCAGGCCGTGCCTGAAGTAGCCCTGCATCATCGTGAGCTGGTAGAGGTCGGTAAAGAGGGTAGAACCTTGCGTCATGCCCCATTCTCCGGCATCAGCGTCTCGGTGAGTTTCTGCCCACGGGTCTCGACGCCGATGGCCCAGGCACAGGCAGCGGAGACGGCAAAGCACGCGGCAAAGAGGGTGAGGGCCGCGCCCAGTCGCCCAGTCAGCAGCAGCGCCCCCACGCTGGGGGACAGAACGCTGGCGAGCCGGGCCATGCCGCTCGCAACGCCCATTCCGGTCGTGCGCAGCGGCGTGGGAAAGAGTTCCGGCGTGTAGGCGTACAGCGCTCCCCATGCCCCCAGCAGCGCAAAGGACAGCAGGGCGGACGTCAGCAGAACGGCCGAGGGCGTCCCGGCGAGCAGGAAAAGGTAGGCCCCCAACGCGCTGGCGGCCAGGTAACCCACCAGGGTGGCGCGGCGGCCCACCTGCTCGACCAGGTACGCAGCCAGAGCGTAGCCCGGAATCTGCGCCAGCGCGAGCAGCAGCGTGGTCCGGTATACCGCGCCCAGCTCGAGGCCCTGCGCCCGCAGGAAGGAGGGCAGCCACGAGAAGATGCCGTAGTACCCCAGGCTGAGGCCGAACCACACCAGGGCGAGCAGCACGGTGCGGCGGCGCAACGGCCCCGTGAACAGCGCAGCGGGGGTAACGCGGGGCGCGGGCGGCGGCACAAGAAGCGGCGCATCCGGCAGAGCCGTGCCGTTGGCGCGGGCCACCCGGCCCAGGGCACGCCGGGCTTCCGGCTCACGCCCGCGCACAAGCAGCGAGCGGGGCGAATCGGGAATGCCCAGCCGGGCCAGCAGGCCGACCACGCCCGGCAATGCGGCGAGGGCGAGCAGCCAGCGCCACGCCTCGGCGGGTTCAAAGAGGGTGCTCAGCCACCAGGCCAGTGCGGCCACCGCGACCGTTCCCAGCGCCCAGAAGCTCTCCAGGTACACCAAAAAGCGCCCCCGCCACGCGGTGGGCACAAACTCGGCCATCATCGCGTAGTCCACCGGGAGGGTGCCGCCGATCGCGAAGCCCGTCAGAAACCGGGCAGCGACCAGCCAAGCCACACTCGGCGCAAAGGCTCCGGCAAGGCCGAACACCACGCCCAGCGTGACGGTGGTCAGAAAGACCGCCCGCCGGCCGATCCGGTCGGCCAGCCAGCCCCAAAACACCGCGCCCACGAGCATTCCCGCAAAGGTGGCCGTCAGGAGCAGGGTCGCGGCGGACGAGCCGCGTTCCAGCCCGAAGGCGGCGCTGATGCCCGGCAGGGCAAAACCCATCAGAAGAACTTCCATCGCATCGGCAGCCCAGGTCAGGCCGCAGATCGCCAGCAGCCGCCACTGAAAGCGGCCCAGGCCCAGGCGGTCGATGGCATCGTCAAGCGGAACAGCGCGGGGCATCGCAGTCATGACGTGCGAAGTGTACGTGACCGCAGGCACAAGAGCAGGCGGGTTCGCTCAGAAACCCTTGACGCTTGGTGGGCGCTCCCGGGCGGCCCGTGGAATACTCCGCCCATGCTCCGAGACGAGATTCGCCGCACCCTCCACGTGCAACCGGAGATCGACCCTGCCGGGGAAGTTGAGCGCCGCGTGACCTTTTTGGCAGAGTACCTGCGCAGTACCCCCGCTCGGGGCTTTGTCCTGGGCATCAGCGGCGGCCAGGACAGCACGCTGGCAGGCCGGCTTTGCCAGCTTGCCGCCGAGCGCGTGCGGGCCGGAGGCGGCGACGCCACCTTCTTCGCGGTTCGCCTTCCCTACGGCGTTCAGGCAGACGAGGCAGACGCGCGGGCGGCGCTGGCCTTTATTCGCCCCGACCGGACCCTCACGGTCAATATCAAAGCCGCCGTGGACGCGTGCGCCCAGGAGGTCGCGCAGGCTCTGGGGAGAGCGCTGCACAACTCGGCGGCCGCAGGCCCCCACGATCCTCTGCGGGACTATGTGCGCGGCAACATCAAGGCCCGCGAACGCATGGCCGCTCAGTACGCCATCGCCGGACAGGAAAACCTGCTGGTGGTGGGCACGGACCACGCCGCAGAGGCCCTCACCGGCTTTTTCACCAAGTACGGGGACGGCGGCGTCGACCTCACCCCCCTGACCGGCCTGACGAAAAGGCAGGGCGCGCAACTCCTCGCCCACCTGGGCGCCCCCGAAGCGACCTGGCGCAAGGTGCCCACCGCCGACCTGGAAGACGACCGCCCCGGCCTCCCGGATGAGGTGGCGCTGGGCGTGACCTACGCGCAGATCGACGCCTACCTCGAGGGCCGCGAGGTCTCCCCGGACGTCGCCGCCAAACTCGAAAGCCTGTACCGCAACACCCGGCACAAACGCGCGCTGCCGGTCACGCCGTTCGACGACTGGTGGCGGGGCTGAGGGAAGACCGGGAAGATCAGCGAACCTCTGGTCACCGCTCGTTCCACTCCGCCTCCGCCGCCCGCTTGAGAGGATTCCTCAGCGTGATCGGCGTCTCGGCGCTCGCCCCCTTCACGCCCTGGGTGCTGGGCGTGGGGCCCGGCAAAACGCGGTTGGTGAGGGCCATCACGTCGGCGGTCAGCTGCGGGGCGAGGGCCTGCGCGTAGCGCAGCAACAGGGCCGGGCCCCCGATCATCGCCTCAGCGTCCCCGCGCACCAGGGCGTTGACGATCCGCCGGGCGGCCTCCGCGGCCTCCAGGGACACGACGGGCAGGTTATCCAGGGTGGCAAAAAGGGTGTATTCCTTCCTCTGCTGGCCCTTTACCTCGGCGTGGCGAGGGCTTCCGGTGCGCATCAGCGAAGGGCAGACGGTGGTCACGCCGATGCCCTCGCGGGCGAGTTCGGCCCGCAGCGCCTGACCGAGGCCAACGGCGGCGAACTTGCTCACCGAGTAGGGTGCGAGGTGCGGCACGGCGACCTTGCCCCCCACGGAGGTGATGAGGAGGATCCGGCCCCGGCGGGCGCGCAGCAGCGGCAGGGCAACGCGGGTGAGGCGCAGGGCCGCAAAGGCGTTCACCTCCATGATCTCGCGGAAATCCTCCTCCGTCATGTTTTCCAGCGGTCCAACCTGAATCAGGCCGGCGCTGTGTACCACCACATCGAGGCCGCCGTATACGCGGGCCGTCTCCTCCACCGCCCGCTCGAGGTCAGCGGGCACGGTCACGTCGGCCGTCACGGTGTGGACGGTCGCGCCCTCCGCGCGCAGGTTCCTCGCGGCGCGTTCCAGTTCGCCGCTGTCGCGGGCAAGCAGCATGACGCGGGCGCCGCGCGCCGTCAACTCGTGGGCGAGCGCCAGGCCCAGACCGCGTGACCCGCCGGTGATCAGCACGCTCTTGCCCGTCAGGTCGTAGGGGGAGCGGAGGGCGCGCCGGGCGGCGAACGCCCCGAGTGCGGCGGCAAGAAGCAGGCGTTGAGGAAGTCGCATGTTCTGAGTGTGCCTGCCGGACCCGGCAAGAATCCTTAGAGTAAAGGCATGACGAACACGTCACCCACCCCGACCCTCTTTACGCGCATCATCAACCGCGAACTGCCCGCCGATGTGGTGTACGAGGATGACCGTTACATCGCCATCCGCGACATCGCGCCCAAAGCGCCCATTCACCTCCTCGTGATTCCCAAGAAGGTGACCACCCGGATAGACGAGATCAAAGATGCCGCCGAGATGGGCGAGCTATGGCTCACCGCCGTGAACGTCGCTCGGCAGCACGCCAACGACTACCGCCTGCTGGTGAACTGCGGGCCGGGCGGGGGGCAGATGGTCTTTCACACCCATATTCATATTCTGGCCGGCTGGGAGAACGGTCCCGAGAGCGACACGCAGTGAGCAAGCTGCCCTTTGCCGCCGTCCTCTTCGACCTTGACGGCGTGCTGGTAGACAGCGAGCTGCTGGGCAACGCCGTCTGGCTGGACCTGCTGGCCGAGCACGGCCTCACGCTGGACCGGGACACCCTGATGAGGCGAGCGGTGGGGGGAACCCACCAAGCTCTGTTCGACTGGCTGCACGCCGAGCACCGCTGGGTGCCGCCCGAGGGGTTCCTGCCCGAGCTGGACGCCCGACTGGCCCGAGCCTTTACGGCCACGCCCGCCATCGAGGGAGCGGCAGATACCCTGCGGGCCCTGCGGGCGGCGGGGCTTCCTGTTGCAGTGGCGAGTAACAGCCTGCGCGCTCGGCTGCGGCTCAAGATGGCGGCGGCTGGGCTTGCCGACCTCGTGGGCGAGCATGTCTACGACCCCGCCCATGTCGGTGGGCGCGGCAAGCCTGCTCCGGACCTGTACGCCTTTGCCGCCGCACAACTGGGCGTCTCTCCCACGCGCGCGCTCGTGGTCGAGGACAGCGTGACCGGCCTCACGGCGGGCGTGGCGGCCGGGGCGACGGTTTGGGGCCTGCTGGCGGGCGGGCACATTCATCCGGACAGCGCCCAGGCATTGCGCCAGGCGGGGGCGGAACACGTTCTGTTCTCACACGCCGAACTGCGGGCGGCGCTGGGCCTCAGCGTTCCGGTTTGAGCCCTCAGGCCAGCGGCAACGCCACCATTCCGCCGGGCAGCTCGCCTTCCTCGCGGCCTTCCATCCGGGCCGTGACCGCCAGCCCGGTGGGGGTCTGGGCCAGACCCCCCTCGGCCGTCTCGCGCAGGGCAGCGGGCATCATCCGGCCCACGGACGCCATCGCGCCCAGCACCTCGTCAGGGGGAATAAAGGATTCGAGTCCCGCGAGGGCGAGTTGCGCGGCGCTCACCGCATGGACGGCATAAAAGGCGTTGCGGCTCACGCAGGGCACCTCCACGTAACCGCCGACCGGGTCGCACACCAGGCCGATGGTGTTCATCAGGGCGAGGGACGCAGCGTGAACGGCGGCGCGCGGCGTACCACCCAGCAGCTCCGTGACGGCGGCGGCGGCCATGGCGGCACTGGAGCCGATCTCGGCCTGGCAGCCCCCCGCCGCGCCGGAGATGAACATGCGACGGCTGATCGCCTTGCCCACACCCGCAGCAAGGATCATCGGGTCGATGAGCCGCTCGTCCGGTAACCCCAGGTGATCCGCCACCCCGATCAGCGCGCCGGGGATGGTGCCCGCGCTTCCCGCGGTCGGTGCGGCGACAATGCGGCCCATGCGGGCGTTTTCCTCGTTCACGGCCATCGCGTAGGCCTGGACGCGCTTCAGAAGGGGCGCTTCCAGCACGTCGGGTGCCTCCCACAGGCCCTTGGCGTTCCAACCCACCATGCCGGTGATGCTGGGGGCGTTCGAGGCCAGGCCGCGCTCGATGGAAGCGCGCATCTCCCCGATGCGCCGGCGCATCTCGTGGCGGACGTCCTGGGGGTCTAGGCCCGTCTGGGCACAGTCCTGCGCGAGCACCCAGGCGGAGGCTGGAGCAGGGGCATTCATCAGTTCTTCGAGGGTCATGGGCACTCTCCTGGGGCCACCGCTTTAGCCGTCCATCAATTTGGGCAGCAGGCGTACCCAGTTCGTGTCGGGCCAGTGGTTGAAAAAGGCGAGGGCCTCTCTGCTGAGGAGCGCGTCAAGTTCGATGGCGACGAGGGCCTGCCCCCCGCGCGTCTCGCGCGTGCAGGTGAGAGAAGCGATGTTCACGCCGTCGGCGGCGATCGTGCTCGCGATGCGGGCGATCATGCCCACCGCATCGGTGTAGCGCAGCAGGACCGTGGGGGCCGCGCCGCTGAAGTTCACGCCCAGGCCCTGCACCTGCGTCACCTGAATCACGCCGCCACCGGTGGAGCTTCCCTGCACGGTCACGTGCTGCGTCTCGCCCCAGAGGTCAATCTGGGCCGTGTTGGGATGAACGTCTCCCAGGTCCACGTGGCGGAACTCAGCCGTGAGGCCCGCCGCCTCCGCCTCCTCAACGGCGCGGGGGAGGCGGGGGTCGTCGGGTGCGAAGCCGAGCAGGCCAGCGACAAGCGCGAGATGGGTGCCGTGGCCCTTCCCCGTCTTGGCAAAGGAGGCGTGCAGCCCGATCACGGCCCGGCGGGGAGCTTCACCGAGGAGGTGGTGCGCGACCAGCCCCAGACGGCAGGCCCCCGCAGTATGGCTGCTGCTCGGCCCGATCATCACGGGACCGATCATGTCGAGCAGGGACATACGACCAGTATAGGCAAGCTCTCTGAGAGCTGTCCGGGGAGGGGGAACGGGAACGCAGCGTGCCCCTTTACTCGCCGTCCGTCCCCGAGGTGCGGGGGAACTGGGCCGCCCTGTGCAGCGCGCGCAGGCTGGCGCCCGGCTCCGCAAAGGCCGCGCGGACAAGGGCGACCCGCACGGCGAGAGGCACGTGGGCAAAAAGCCGCAGCATGGTTCGTGCCAGGGTCCCCGCCTCTGTATGGGGAGATAAAAAGGCGCGCCACTGGGCAGGCGGCAGGTGAAAAAACGTGTCGAAAAAGGCGGGGAGCTGCTTTCCCGGAAGCGTGAGCAGGGCTTGTACCCCCAGCAGGGCGACTTCACGGGCGGCCCGGCGCTCGGGAGGCCACAGGGCCGCCCACCCGGCCTGCGTGGCCGCCACCGGCCCGCGACGAGCGAGGGCAACGGCAACCGCCTCGGCCACCCGCGGCGCGTCGTGAAGTGCCCCCGCCACCTGAAAGCCGCTGACGGGGTGAACCAGGCCCGCCGCCGAGCCAAAGGCGAGCACAGCGCCCGGCTGGGGCGCGGCAGCGTTCATCGGAAAGGCGACCCATTCCTCCCGCTCAATGTCGTGGGGCGGCGTGCCCTGAGCGCTGAGGCGGGCATGCAGCCGCTCCTGCAAGGCGCGGCGGGAAAGGGCAGGGCGGGCGATCAGACTGGTTTCCTCGACCAGATAACGGTCGTCACCCAGGTGCATGGCGTACAGAAAGGTGGGCGGCCCCCGGACTCCCGGACAAGGTGGGCGGTGGTCCATCCACACCATCCCGCCCGGAGCGGCCGGAGGCCGGTCAAAGTACCCGACGATCCCGAAGGCTGTCTGGAGCGCGGCGCCCCCTGGGTGCCGGGGCCGGGTCAGGCTCCCCGCGTGGCCCCCGGCATCCAGCAGGACGTGGGCTCGCCAAGTCTCGCCGCACGCGCCACACACCTCCCAGCCCTCCCCTCCTCGCACGGCACCCCGCACCCGCCCCACAGTCCAGGTCAGGCCGCCCCCGCCGCGGGCGAGCAGCGTGTTCAGCAGGCGGATGTTGTCGAAGAGGGCGTAGGCGCGCAGGAGCGGCGTGGGCCGGTCCGAAGTGTAGGCGCGCACGTCCGTCCACACGTCCGCGAGGGTGGCGCGCGCCCAGTCGGGCAGCTCGTCGAGCCACGCGCCGTAGGTCGGTGGAAAGGGCCGCGGCGGGTGCGGGGCGACCAGCCGCACGCTTAGCCCCCGGGCGGCGAGTTCGGCCGCAAGGCTCACACCCGCTGGGCCGCCACCCACCACCAGCGCATCTGTGGGGGGGAGGGCGGCGGCCATCTCCAGCAGGGTAGCGCGCCCCCGGGGCCAGGAGTGTAGGCCGGCACGCGACGTTCAAGACACCCGCAAGCCCGAGTGTGCCCCCGAGCTCACTCTCCGCCCCACAGGCCGTTAGCCTGCGCGCATGCCCTTGCGCTCCTGGCCTGTTCGCGCCGCTCTTTCCTTCCTGGGTCTCCTCGCCCTCAGCGTCTCCCTGGGCGCCTGTTCGGCAGGAGACGCACAACAGGCCCTGAATAGCGCCATCAGCACACGCGGTCTGACGGTAGCTGCGGACCAGCGCTACGGGCCCGCCGAGCGCAATCTGCTCGACGTGTATGCCCCCGCACAGGCCCGAAATGCGCCGGTCGTGCTCTTTGTGCACGGCGGTTCCTGGCAGGGCGGCGACAAGGCCGGACACCGGTTTGTCGGGGAGAGCCTGGCGCGCGCCGGGTACGTGACGGGCGTGATGAATTACCGCCTGGCGCCGCAACACCGCTATCCAACCTACATCCAGGACACCGCCGCTGCCCTGCGGTGGCTGCGGGACCACGCGCGCAGGTTCGGCGGCAACCCGAACAACCTGTTTGTGGTCGGGCATTCGGCGGGGGCCTTTAATGCCGTGGAGGCCGTGGACAATGCCCGCTGGCTGCGGGAGGCGGGGGTGCCCATCACGGCGGTGCGCGGCGTGATCGGCATCGCCGGGCCGTACAGCTATGATTTCCGGCAGTACCCCAGCCGCGTGGCCTTTCCCGAAAACGCCACCCCAGACGAGGTGATGCCTGATCGTCACGTGCGCCCGGACGCACCGCCCCACCTGCTCCTTGTCGCCGCAAACGACACCACCGTTCACCCACAAAACGCCCTCAACCTGGAAGCCGCGCTCCAAAGGGCCGGGGTGCCGGTCACGCGCACGGTGCTTCCACGCGTCAACCACATCACGATTGTCGCCGCCCTCGCCCGGCCCCTCACGTTCCTGGGGGGAACGCGGCAGGCGGTGATCGACTTCATCGAGAAAAACCGCTGAGGGTCTCCTGAATGCCAGGAGGACGGCCGCAAATCTGCATGCGCTCCTCCTCCTCCAATGCTATACCCCTGGCGTCATGAAAAAGACCCTCGCCCTGCTGCTTCTTGCGTCCACACCAGCCACCGCACAAACGGGGGGACCGGTAGAACCGTTTGGTCTCCGGCAAGGCCTGCCCATCAGCGAACTGCTCAAGATGGGCGCGAAGCCGCTGGAGACGCCCGGCTACTACCGGCTTGACCGAGTGCCCAATCCAAACAGCAACTTCGAGTTCTACACGGTTAAAGCCTCGCCCGAACAAGGGCTCTGCCGGGTAAGGGGGGTCGGCGTCATTATCCGCAACGACAAGTCCGGCTACCGGACGCGCCAAGTGTTTAATGATCTGGAAACCTCTCTCAACAACAAATACGGCAAAGGACTGCGTTTCGACTTTCTGAAAAGCTCCAGCATCTGGGATGAAACCAACGACTGGATGATGGCGATTCGGACGGAGGACCGGTATCTGACGACGTTCTGGTCAGTTTCCGAGGGTCTGAAACTTCCGCGTGGCCTGGACAACATTATGCTGAACGTCAATGCCCTCAACAGCAGCGACGGGTATGTCGACGTGTCCTACGAGTTCTCCAACATGAAAGCTTGCACAGACGAACTCAAGGGGGACGTGGGCAAGGGTCTTTGACCTCATCCGGCCCAGTCCAGAGACGTGGCTGGCGCTTTGCTCTAACACACCTCACGGGTTCCCACCGGCACGAGCTGCCGCCAGCTCTGCACGTTCCCCACCTGCACGGTCACGAAGCGCTCCAGCGCTCGCCACAGCGCGGGCCGTTCCTGGGTCGGGACGGGCGCGTCCATGCTCGCGCGTACGCTGCGGCGCACGACGCGGCGCAAAAACTCCAGGCTCCCCGGCGGGTAGGCGGGCAGGCTGGCGCACCCGCCGCACAGCAGCTGCCCCCCCAGCGGGTCGGGGTGCGCCGGGTCAGGAGCACCGCAGCGGGCGCAGCGGTCGGTCTGCGGCACGAAGCCCGCTAGACCCAGGAGCTTGTAGCTCATCACCAGCGCCACCCACTCGGGGTCAGGGTGGTGAGAGACGCCGCGCAGCGCACCCGCAAACAGGTCAAAGGCCTGCTCGGCAAATTCACCCTCCTGAAAGAGCGTCCCGGCAAGCTCCGCCAGCAGGTGCGCGAAGGCGTAGCGCTCCGGCTCGGCGAGGCGGGGCAGCGCGCCCTCCAGCACCGCCTGCTGCACCGTCGCCAGGTCCGCTTGCGGCGTCTGGTACATCTGCACGCCCACATGGTGAAAGAGGTTCAGACGGCTGCTGAGTGGCCCCCGCACACCGCCCCGCGCCACCGCCTTGACCTTCCCCTGGGGGGTGAGCAGGGTCACGATGATGTCTCCAGCAGGCGTGACATGCCGCCGGATCACGATGCCGCTGCGGTTGGCGCTGCGCGATCTCACCGCCAGAGTCTAGGGCGAGAGCGGCAGCGCAAAGGGGGCGAAGCGGCACGGTTGGGGATGCTGAAATCTTGCCCACCTTCCCCCGCGCCGTCTCTCCCGTACACTCGCCCCATGAGCGACACGCCCCCAAAGAACCACAGTGCCCGCGACGTGCTGCGGGAACTCTTCCCGGGGACGTACCGGGAACTGTTTGGCGAGCCGGGGGCCGATGGTCCCCTCACCCTGGGCTTGTATCCGGTTGCGGACGGGCGGCTGGCGCTGGTCCAAGGAGACCAGCTCGCCGAATTGACGCCGCTGGAACCCAAGGGCAAAAACGCTCTGCACTGCGACCTGTGCCACCACACCCGCTCGCGCACCGAGGCCGCCCTGTACCGAGTGGTGGTCGGCGCGCGGCGCACCCGCTACGTGACGCTGTGCCTGGGCACCGAAGCCTGTCAAAAGCGTGCCGGAGCCCAGGCCCTGGCCCGCCTGGCCGACCACATTTTTCCCATCGAACGCCTGTACGTGGACTGAGCCCCGGCTACTCTAAGCTGCCTCTTGTGGAGAGCTTCTGGAATGAACTGCGCCTGATGCAGGGGCTGCTCGTGGCCTTTGGGCTGAGTGGGCTGATCGGCTGGGAACGGGAACGGCTGCGCCGGGGCGCGGGCCTGCGCACCTACATTCTCGTGGGCGTGAGCGCAGCGCTGTTTGTGGTGCTTGCCGACACGCTGATCCTGCGCTTTTCGGACGACTCGGAATTCGTGCGTTTTGACCTGGTGGGCGTGCTCGGCGCGGTCGTCAGCGGCGTGAGCTTCCTGGGGGCAGGAGCCATCTTTTCTGACCGTGCCGGCAAGGGAACCAAGGGCCTGACCACCGCAGCGGGCCTCCTCGCGGTGGCCGGGGTCGGGGTGGCCTGCGGGCTCCACCTGTACGTGCTTGCCACCGGCGCGACGCTGCTCTTTCTGTTCACGCTGGGGGTGCTGGGCCGCCTGGTCGAGCCGGCCAAGTACCGCGAGGACCAGCAGGAAAACGCCGGGTAGACGGCTGGCCGCCCGCGCCCGAGTTCTTGCCGCGAACTCCTTTTTTGTATACATTATCCAGGATGTCCTCGTTCGAGCGGCCTTCTCTGGTGCGCGACGGTGTGTACGAGCACCTGCGCCGCGCTGTTCTCGACGGCGAGATTGCTCCTGGCGAACGCATCGCCGAGGTGGAGCTAGGAGAAAAGCTGGGGGTTAGCCGCACCCCGATTCGCGAGGCACTGATGCGGCTGACGCAAGACGGCCTGCTGGTGGCAGAGGCGAACAAGGGCGTGCGGGTGCGTGCTCTCAGCGCGGCCGAGGCGCGCGAAACCTATGTGGTGCGCGAGGAGCTTGACGGGCTGGCCGCCGCCCTGGCCGCTCGGGCACACCGCGGAGCCGACGCGGCGGCGCTGAGGGCGGCGCTCGCGACCCTAAACGCCGCGCCGGGCGGCGACTACCGCGAGCAAACCCGCCTCGACCTCGCCTTTCACCGCAGCGTGACGCTTGCCGCGCACAACGCCGCACTCGCCGACCTGGCCCGCCGTCTGGAGCAGCGGGTCGCCCTCATCAAACACCAGACCCGGACATACAACGCCCATCCCGATACCGGAGCGCAGCACGCCGCGATTCTGGACGCCATCCTCGCCCGGGACGCGGAGGCCGCCCGTGAGGCTGCCCGCGCGCACGTCCGCACCTTTGCCGCCCTTGTCCTGCATGACCTAGGAGAAGCCCCTTTATGATTGACCAGCTCTACCGTAAGGCCGTCCTGACTGTCTCGGGACAGAAGTTTGTCGAAGACCTCGTGCGCTCACGCGGGTGGCGGGTGGCGCAGCGTTTTGTGGCGGGTGAGGACGCCGCCTCCGCGCTGCGGGCTGTTCGTGAGCTCGAAGGTGACGGCATTCTGGGGAACCTCGACCTGCTGGGTGAGTTCATCGACTCGCCGGAGCAGTGCTCTGCCTTTGCAGAGCGGGTTCTGAGCCTGCTTGATCAGGCGAACGCTGCGGGAATTCCCCCCTACGTCAGCGTCAAGCTTTCCAGTGTCGGCCAGGGACAAACCGTGAACGGCGAGGACCTGGGCCTGACGAATGCCCGCCGAATCGTGAGCCGGGCCAAGGGGTACGGCGGCTTCGTGTGCCTGGATATGGAAGACCACACCCGAGTAGACCAGACGCTCACGCAGTTCCGGCTTCTCGTGAACGAGTTCGGCAACGAGACGGTGGGCACCGTGCTGCAAAGCTACCTCTACCGTTCAGAGGCCGACCTCGCCGCCCTGCAAGACCTGCGCCCTAACCTGCGGATCGTCAAGGGCGCCTACCTCGAACCCCCCTCGGTCGCCATGCCCGACAAGGCCGACGTGGACGCCAGTTACCGCCGCCTGGTGTACGCCCAGCTGCGAGCAGGCCATTACGTCAATGTCGCCACGCACGACGAGCGGCTGATCGAGGACGTCAAGCATTTTGTGCTCGCCCACGGCGTCCGCCGCGACGCCTTTGAGTTCCAGATGCTGTACGGCGTGCGGCGCGACCTACAAAAGGAGCTTGCTCGGCAGGGCTACCGCGTCCGCGCCTACATCCCCTACGGGCGCGACTGGTACCCGTACTTCAGCCGCCGCATCGCCGAGACACCGCGCAACGCGCTGTTTGTGCTGCGCGGCATGCTCAAGGGCTAGGCAGCGTCACCCCACCCCTCACGCCTGATCCTGAGCGCCTCCCGCCTCGAAAGGAATGCCCATGATTAAAGTCCAGGACTACCGCCCCCAGCCCTTTACCGACTTCACCCGCGAAGAGAACGTCAGGGCCTATCAGGCCGCGCTGCAGCGGGTCCGCGCTGAACTCGTCGGCAGGCATTACCCCCTGATCATCAATGGCGAGCGAGTGGACACGCCCCAGCGGCTGACTTCCGTCAATCCCTGCGACACCTCGGAGGTGATCGGCACAACGGCCAAGGCGACCGTTGAAGACGCGCAGCGTGCCCTAGAAGGCGCGTGGCAGGCCTTTGAGACCTGGAAGACCTGGGAGATGGACGCTCGCGCCCGCATCCTCCTCAAGGCCGCCGCGATCCTCAAGCGCCGCCGCCTGGAGGCCTGCGCGCTGATGACGCTGGAGGTCGGCAAGAACTACGCCGAAGCCGACGTCGAGGTCGCGGAGGCGATTGACTTTCTGGAGTACTACGCCCGCTCCGCGATGAGGTACGCGGGCTTTGGCGCCGCCGAGACGACGTGGTTTGAGGGCGAAGAAAACGGCCTGCTGTACCTGCCCCTCGGGGTGGGCGTCTCCATCTCACCGTGGAACTTCCCGTGTGCGATCTTTACGGGAATGCTGGCGGCGCCCATCGTGGTCGGCAACTGCGTGATCGCCAAGCCCGCCGAGGATTCCGGCCTGATCGCAGGCTTCATGGTGGACATCCTGCTGGAAGCGGGACTCCCCCCCGGCGTGCTGCAATTCCTGCCCGGCATCGGCGCCGAGGTGGGCGAGTACCTCACCACGCATCCCAAGACGCGCTTCATCACCTTTACCGGTTCGCGGGCGGTGGGCCTGCACATCAACGAGGTGGCCGCCAAGGTCGTGCAGGGGCAGAAGTGGATCAAAAAGGTGGTGCTGGAACTGGGCGGCAAGGACGCGCTCATCGTGGACGAGACCGCCGATCTGGACGTTGCCGTGACCGCCGCGACCCAAAGCGCTTTCGGCTTCAATGGGCAGAAGTGCTCCGCGATGAGCCGCCTGATTGTGGTGGACGAGGTGTACGACAAGGTGGTGAACGCCTTTGTGGAGCGCACCAGGGCCCTCAAGGTGGGCACCGGTGAAGAAAACGCCAACGTCACGGCGGTGGTCAACGAGGAGAGCTTCGAAAAGATCCGCCAGTACCTTGCCATCGGCAAGCAGGAAGGGCAGGTGCTGCTGGGCGGCGAGGCCCCGGGCGAATGTGAGGGCAAGAAGGGCTATTACGTCCAACCCACCATCATCGGGGACGTGAGCCCGGAAGCCCGCATCGCCCAGGAGGAAATCTTTGGGCCGGTGGTCGCGGTGCTGCGGGCGCGCGACTGGCAGGACGCGCTGCGGATCGCCAACGCGACCGAGTACGGCCTCACCGGCGGCGTATGCAGCAATAACCGCCAGCGCCTGGAGCAGGCCCGCGCTGAGTTTGAGGTGGGAAACCTGTATTTCAACCGCAAGATCACGGGGGCGATCGTGGGGGTGCAGCCCTTTGGTGGGTACAACATGAGCGGCACCGATTCCAAGGCGGGCGGCCCGGACTACCTGGCGAACTTCCTGCAGCTCAAGTCGGTCACCGAGCGCTGGTAAAGGCCGGAACCAGGAAGCGGGGCGGCGCCGTATGCCGACCTCAGGGCGGCAGCAGCCCGGCGAGGGGATCGCGGCCGTCCCAGAGGCCCTCGGCCTGCAGGGGCACGAAGCGGGCGAACAGGTCCTCGCTGTACCAGCCGAGGCGGCGGGTCTGGCGAATCGCAGCTCGGTGCCCCGGGGAGCCGTAGGCAAAGGCCCGGACTCCGGCCATCTCCCGCCACAGGCTAAAGGTGCCCTGCCGCAGCAGGGGCAACTCCCCGAAGCCCACCGAGGCCAGCAGGCTGGGGTGGGCGTGCAAGGCCTGTTGGGAGGCGGGCACCGCACGCCAAAAGGCAGGCAGGCGCGTCAGGCGCAGCGAGCCGCGGGTGAGCACGGCCACGGGGCCCCCCTCTTCCTCGCGCAGGGGGAGGTGACCCAGGGGCTGAACCCCGCCCCAGGTCCCACGAGCGCGCAGGGGCCGCAGCAGCAGCGTATACGTCTCGAGGGCACAGGACCGCTCTGCTTGGCGCCAGGGACTGTCCTCGAAGCGCTCGTAGGCTTCGCGTGAGGCCCAGACGCAGAAGCGGGCCCAGCGCAGCAGGTCGGCCCCCAACGTGAGGTCCTGCCCCCGTCCGGTTCCCAGCAGGCGCCAAAAGGTCAGGCCCGGTTGGCGAGCGAGCACCAGACGGTCCTGGGCCAGGCGGGCCAGGCCCAGCCCACCCTTGCGCCCGGCATAGCGCGTGAGGGTAAAACTGGCGACGGGCCCTGGGGGAGTTCGGTGTTCTCCCGTCTCTCCTGGTGGCATCGGCTTTCCTCCTCTGGGCCAGGACATCCCAGATGCCCATCGTACTCGGCCGTCAGCGCTGTGGGGTGATCCCAAGCCCGCCACTGCCGTCAGCCCGCGCGAGGACGGAAAACGCTTCAGAAAGAGGAGTTCTCCCGTGCCTCCAACGGTGCCTACTTGCTGAGCTGGCCGATGATGCTGAACATCGGGAGAAACATCCCCGCCACGATGGTCCCCACAATCGCCCCCAGGAAGACGATCATCAGCGGCTCGATCGCAGCGGTGAGGCTGGCCACCGCCTCATCCACCTCGCGGTCGTAGAAGTCGCCAATTTTATAGAGCATGCTGTCGAGTGCACCGGTTTCTTCACCGATTGCCACCATGCTGACCACCATCGGCGGGAACACCCGGCTGGTCGCCAGGCTGGCACTCATCGGCTCGCCCACCATCACCACATTCTTGGCGTTTTCGATGGTGTCCTCGACAATGGCATTGTTGGCGGTCCCCTTGGTGATTTCCAAGCTCTCGATGATGTTGACGCCGCTGCTGATCAGAAGGCCAAAGGTACGAGCAAAGGAGCTGACTGCACTCTTTTTGAGCAGGGGGCCAAAGACAGGAAGACGCAGTTTGATGTCATCGATCACATGCCGTCCCTGTGGCGTTCGGTAGTACCACCGGTAAGCAAAGACAAGCGCGGCAATGCCTGCGAGGATGAATAACCCGGAGTTCTTCAGAAAGTCCGATACCGCCATCAGCAGACGGGTAATCAGGGGAAGCGGCGCATTGAGCTGCGCCAGAATCCCGGCAAACTGCGGCACGATGGTGGTGAGCAGGAAGTACGTGATGCCGATGGCAAAGACCAGCACCACCACCGGGTACGTGAGGGCGCTCTTGATCTTGCCGCGCAGTCCGAGTTCCTTTTCCTGAAAGGCGGCAATTCGTTCCAGAATGCTGTCCAGCGTGCCGCTCGTCTCGCCCGCCCGCACCAGGTTGATGTACAGCCGGTTAAAGACCCTGGGATGCTTGACGAGCGCCTCGCTGAGGGGCAGGCCGCCCTCGACGTCCGCCCGAATACTCCTGATGATGGTCTGGAACGCCTTGTTTTCGATCTGGCGTTGCAGGATGGCAAGCGACTGCACCAGCGGCACGCCTGCGTTGATCAGGGTAGCGAGCTGTTTACTAAAGACGGCGACCTGCTTGAGGTTGGGCGGGCGGTCACTCAAGCCGGGGATCTTGACCTCGGCGTTCAGCCCCGTCTTGGGCGGCTTGATCTCGACGATAAACAGGCTTTTGGCGCGCAGGGCGTCGCGAACCTGTGAGGCGGTCTCGGCCTCCATCTGGGACTTCAGGATCTTTCCGGAGCGGTCCCGGACGCGGTATTCGTAGACCGGCATGGGCGCGAGTATAGTTCGGGGCGTCTTGCGTTCCCCTTACAACGGGGAGGGCAGGCGGGTGAAAAGCGCATGAAGGAGCAATCACACATCGCACAGGCGATCGCCAAAGCCGCCGAGCACATCGCGGCCGGGGGCGTGGTGGGCTACCCCACCGAGACGGTGTGGGGCCTGGCCGCCCGCCCTGACGCCGCCGCCCGACTGTATGACGTCAAAGGCCGTGAGCCGGACAAACCGGTTCAGGTGTCGTGCGTGGATGCTGCCACCGCCCGCACGCTTACGCGCGGGGACACGGCCTTTGACGCCCTCGCGCCGCTGTGGCCGGGACCGCTCACCCTCGTGCTGCCCGCCAGCCCCGCCTGCCCGCCGGACCTCGCGCCGGGAGGCTGGGTGGGCCTGCGGGTTCCCGATCATCCTGTGGCGCTGGCCCTGCTGCGAGCCTGCGGCGGCCTGCTTGCAACCACCAGCCTAAACCCCAGCGGGCGGCCCGCCGCGCGAAGCTTCGCGGAGGCGCAGGCCTACGGCCTCACGCCCCTCCTGCTGCCGGATGGCGGCGTACCCGCGCAGGGTCTGGCCAGCACGGTCGTGCGCGTCCGTGGACATGAGCTGGAGGTGCTGCGCGAGGGTGCCCTCCCCGCCGCCGTGCTGCAGGAGCAGCTTCGCGGGGCGGCGCGGTGACACCCACGGCACAGGCCCTGATCGGCGCGGCGCTCCTCGCTGCTGGGCGGCCCATCACCCGGCGTGAGCTGGCGGACATGCTGGGCCTGCCCGAAGAAGCGGCGGTGCGGGCCACCGAAGCTTTTGCCCGCTCCCTGCGGGAAGCCGAGCTGGGCTTTGAGGTGGAGGCGGTGGCCGGCGGTTACCGGCTGGTGGTGCCGCCCGCTCTCGCCGCCCACCTCGCCCCGCTGCTCGCGCCGCCGCCACTACCGCCGCTGAGTGCGGCCGCGCTGGAGGTCCTGGCCGTGATCGCCTACCGGCAGCCCGTCACCCGGGCGGAGATCGAGGCGATGCGCGGGGGCAGCGCCAGCAGCATCGTCACCCTTCAGGAACGGGAACTCGTGAAGGTGGTGGGCCGCAGTCCCGCGGTCGGACAACCGCTGCTGTACGGCACCACAGAACGGTTCCTGCTGGAATTCGGTTTGACCAGCCTGGAAGACCTTCCTCCGCTGGAAGGGGCAGACTTCGCGCACCTGCTCAGGGGCTAAAAGGGCGGTCCCAGCACACGGCGTTCACCGCTCGGCAGGGTCCCCGGGCACTTCCCCGCTACACTGCCTGTCATGCCGGATGTGTCGCTGACCGCCACCGACCTCGCCCGCGCCGTGCAGGCGCGTGAAATCACCCCCCAGGCCCTGCTGGACGCTGCCCGCGCCCGTGCCCAGGCGGCGCGCGAC
This sequence comes from Deinococcus sp. YIM 77859, assembly GCF_000745175.1. Taxonomy (NCBI): domain Bacteria; kingdom Thermotogati; phylum Deinococcota; class Deinococci; order Deinococcales; family Deinococcaceae; genus Deinococcus; species Deinococcus sp. YIM 77859. Next base: position 180,051 of record NZ_JQNI01000002.1, on the reverse strand, counting down.
CTCAACGCCCTGATCAGCCTCAATGACCGTGCCGAGGCGCAGGCTGCGCAGGTGCAGGCCCGTCTCGACGCCGGGGAGACGCTGCCCCTGGCGGGCGTGCCGGTCACCGTGAAGGACAACATCAACGTGACGGGCACCCGCACGACCTGTGGCAGCCGTATCCTGGCGAACTACGTGTCCCCCTACGACGCGACGGTCGTCGAGCGGCTGCACGCGGCGGGCGCCATCATTCTGGGCAAGGCGAACATGGACGAGTTCGCGATGGGGTCGAGCACCGAGAGCAGTGCGAGCGGCCCCGCCCTCAATCCCTGGGACCGGACGCGCGTACCGGGCGGCAGCAGCGGCGGAAGCGCTGTGGCGGTCGCCGCGAACATCACGCCCGTCGCGCTGGGAAGCGACACGGGCGGCTCGGTGCGCCAGCCTGCGGCCTTCACCGGCATCTACGGCCTGAAGCCCACCTACGGGCGGGTGAGCCGTTACGGCCTGGTGGCCTACGCCAGCAGCCTCGACCAGATTGGCCCCTTTGCCCGCACCGCCGCCGACCTGGCCCTTTTGATGAACGTCCTGGCCGGGCATGACCCGCGCGACGCCACCAGCCTGGACGTGCCCCCCGCCTTCCAGCCGGGCACTCCAGACGACCTGCGGGGGATCAAGGTCGGCGTGATTCGCGAGAGCCTGAGCGGCAACACGCCCGGCGTGGAGGCGGCGCTGCGAGCCACCCTGGACGCTCTGCGTGGGGCCGGGGCGAGCGTTCGCGAAGTCAGCGTGCCGAACGTTCAGCACGCCGTCGCGGCCTATTACCTGATCGCCATGCCGGAAGCGAGTTCCAACCTGGCCCGCTATGACGGCATGGTCTACGGCGCGCGTGTTCCGGCGGGCGACGTGATGGAGAGCATGACAAGGGCGCGTGAGGAGGGCTTTGGGCCGGAGGTGAAGCGGCGCGTCATGCTGGGCACCTATGCCCTCTCCAGCGGCTACTACGACGCCTACTACAGCAAGGCGATGCGGGTGCGCCGCCTGATCGCGCAGGACTTTGCCCGCGCCCTGGCGGAGGTGGACCTGCTGGTGACGCCCACCAGCCCCTTCCCTGCCTTCCGGCGCGGCGAGAGGACGCAAGACCCCCTCGCCATGTACGCCGCCGACGTGGACACGGTCGCCATCAACCTCGCGGGGCTGCCCGCCCTCAGTGTTCCCGCCGGGTTCGAGGAGGTGGACGGCAAGAGGCTTCCCGTCGGCATCCAGTTCATCGCGCCCGCCCTGAAGGATGAGGTGCTGGTCCGGCTGGCGGGCGGGCTGGAAGGCATCGGGGCGGTAAAGGTGGAGGCACCGGGGCACTAGCCTTCACGCCCAGGCCCGCACCACCCGCAGTTCCTCGCCGTTCCCGTCCACCACGGCCACCAGCGCGCCGCCCCGCGTGACGACGTGCCGCCCGACCACCCCCGACGGTGGGCGCTTGCCCTGCCGCAGGGCGCGGGCGAGCTGCTCGTCCGCCTCGATGCGCGGAAAATCGAGGGCGGCGAGGTCGGGGAGGCCTTCCGCTTCGGCCAGATCCTCCACGCGGACGCTCCCGGCGAGACCAAAGCGGCCCACACGGGTGCGGACCAGGCCCGCCAGGTGGGCAGGCACCCCCAGCGCCGCCCCCACATCCCGCGCCAGCGAGCGCAGGTAGGTCCCGCTGCCCACGCTGGCCCGCACGAGCAGGGTGGGAAAGTCGCCCAATGGTGGCGGCAAGTCAAAGGTGCGTCCGTTCGGATCCGGACGCCAGCCCTCGAGGCCAGGGGAAAAGGCGCGGGGAGCCTCCTGCACGCTGGAGGACACGCTCAGCAGGTCCAGCGCGTGAATGGTCACGTTGCGAGCGGGCAGGTCGAGTTGACCCCCGGCCCGTGCCACCGCATACGCCCGCTGGCCCCCCACCTGAAGGGCGCTGTACTGCGGGGGCACCTGCGCCTGCGGCCCCAGGAAGCCGCTCAGTACCTCGCGGACGGTACCCTCGTCAGGAGGTGTGACGGGCACAGCCTCCGTCACCGGTCCCTCGGCGTCCAGCGTCGGCGTGCCCGCGCCCAGAGCGATCCAGGCGAGGTAGTCCTTGCTGTCGGCCTCCATAAACTGCACGAGCTTGGTGGAGTCGTCCACACACAGCACCAGCACCCCGGTGGCCAGCGGATCGAGGGTGCCGGTATGCCCCACGCGCCGGGTGCCCAGCGCGCGCCGCGCCCGGTTCACGACATCGTGAGAGGTCAGGCCCAGGGGTTTGTCCACGGGGATGACGGGCATCGGGGGCAGGCTAGCAGAGGACAGAGGACAAAGCGCAGGGAGCCACCACGCTCTGCTTTTCTGGCGTTCTATCCTCCGCCCTCGGCCCTCGACACGCGTACACTGCGCAGGTGTTGCGCGCCGCGTTCTGGTTAACCGCCTTGGTGTTCTTGCCGGTCGGGCTGTTTCTGTACTTCCTTCCACCGGGCGCTGGAACCCTCCTGGGTGTATCGCCGCTGTGGCTGGCCCGCTGGGCCGGGGGCCTGCTGGTGGCCTGGGGCGCGTTCCTGTTGGTGGCCAGTGCTCGGCCCAACGGTCCGAGCGCCTTTGCCCTGGCCGCCGGGAATCTGCTGACCGTCGCCGCGCTGGTTCCTCCCGCACTGCGGCTCGCAGATGTGCTGCCCTCCGCCGTCCGCGCCCTGATGCTGGGGGTGTCGTTGGTGCTGGCCCTGCTCGCTGTGGTGGGCATCCTCACCGCGCCTTCCCCCCGGAGCCGCCCATGAGCGGAGAACGCCTGCAAAAACGGCTTGCCCGCGCCGGGATCGCCTCGCGCCGCGCCGCTGAGGCGCTGATCACGGCAGGCCGCGTGACGGTTAACGGCGAGGTCGCCACCCTGGGACGCACCGTCACACCCGAGGACGAGGTGCGCGTGGACGGCACGCTGGTCGGGGCGGAGGAGCGTCCCAGCGTCACCTTTCTGCTGTATAAGCCGGTGGGCTACGTGACCACCGCCCGCGACGAGTACGGGCGGCGAAACGTGCTGTCTGCCATGCCGCCCGTGCCCGGCCTGCATCCGGTTGGACGGCTCGACAAGGATTCCGAGGGGCTGCTGCTGCTCACCAACGACGGCCAGCTCACGCTCACGCTCACGCACCCCCGCTACGGCCATGAAAAGGCGTACCGCGCCTGGACGGCGGGGAACCACGACCCCACACCCGCCGAACTGCGCGCCCTCCTGGAAGGGGTCGAGCTCGACGACGGCCCGGCTCGCGCCCTGGACGTGCAACCCGCGCGGGGCGGCGCGTTCGTCACGCTGGGCGAGGGCCGCAACCGGCAGGTTCGGCGGATGCTGGCCGCGATCGGCCACCCCGTCACCCGCCTGCTGCGCTACCGAATCGGCGGCCTGTGGCTGGGTGACCTCTCCCCCGGCGAGTACCGCGAGCTTTCGTCCAGTGACCTCCGGGCTCTCCTCCACCCGGCGCAGGTCCCTCGCCGTCTGTGGCAGCAGGCCGAGCGGGAGATGCTTTCGCGGTGGGGGTGACCGAAAGAGACGCACAAGCCTCCAACATGGGTCCCTGGCCCCTTGCTCTTTGCTACACTGTCTGCTGCGGGGAGGTCCACGGTCGCGCCCGACAGTTTCTTTCCAGGAACTGGGGGTGAGGAAAGTCCGGGCACCGCAGGGCAGGATGCCAGCTAACGGCTGGTCGGCGAGTCAAGTGCCCGCGCAGGCGCCGAAGCGCGCGGGTGGCGGCGAAGCCGAAGGACAGTGCCACAGAAACCAGACCGCCACTTCTGTGCAGCCCCGGCGCGGGTGGAAGTGGTCAGGGTGAAACGGTGCGGTAAGAGCGCACCAGGCCCAGCGGAGACGCGGGGCGCTGGTAAACCCCATCCGGTGCAAGACCCGACAGCGCGCGAGGAGCGGCCCGCTCCGATGACCGCCAGGATGGTCGCTAGAGGCGCGTGGTGACACGCGTCCCAGAGAGATGACCGTGACTCCACCCTCCGTGGGGACAGAACCCGGCTTACCGCCTCCCCGCACCCCTACCGGCAGAGCGGCTCTCCCCGACACGGGGGGCGGCCGCTCTCCTCACTAGCGGTTCTGCGCCCTCTTGGCGTCCAAGGCCGCCGTCACAAAGCCCGCGATCAGCAGGAGTCCTCCCACCGGTGTGACCGCTCCCCACCAGCGGGCGCCACCAAGCGCGAGCACATAGAGGGTGCCGCTAAAGATCAGGCTGCCCCCGAGCAGGAGGAGCGGTGCGCGGCGCTGCGCAGGGTGCGTGCCCAGGACGAGCAGCGCGAGGGCAGCGTACATCTGATAGCGCACGCCGGTCTCAAAGTTGGCGAGCATGGCCGGGTCCAGGCGGCCTTTGAGGGCATGGGCGCCAAAAGCCCCCAGGGCGACCCCCAGGGCTGCCAGGAGCGCTCCGGCTGCTGTGGCATTCAGGCTTCGCATAAACCGAGGCTACGGGGAAGCCGGGTGGGGGTTTGTCCCACCCCGTGCGCGGTGGGAAAGCGCAGGGTCACTCCCCACCTCCTCACCCCAAAAAAGGCGTGCTGGACCACTTTTTTTGCAAGAGGCGCGCGCAAGCCTCCGGGTGTTCGGGGAAAGCTGGTGGGAAAAAGAGGAGGCCAGGGTGGAAAAGCGGGGGAAAAAGTGGGGAACGGTGGTAAATGCTGAGCTGGGCTGTTACACTCGCCGCACAGCCCGAAACGGCGCCCACCGTGCGTACGTGGGCTGCTTTCCGCGTCCCTCTCCGGTCTGACCGGCAGAGGGACGCGGACGGGGAGGAGCGCAGTGCCATTTGGAGAGTATCCCTACACCATCGACGACAAGGGCCGCGTGGTCATGCCACCCGCCTTTCGGGAATTCGTCGAGGATGGGATGATTCTTACCCGTGGCATGGAGGGCTGCCTGTATGTTTTTCCGCTCGCCGGTTGGCGGCGGGTGGAGGAACAGTTGGAGGGCCTACCGCTGACGGACGCGCAGTCACGGGCGTTTGTGCGCTTCTTCTATTCCGGCGCCAACAAGGCGCGTCTGGACAACCAGAGCCGCGTCACGGTTCCGCAGACGCTGCGCACCTTTGCGGCCCTCGAGAGTGACGTGATTGTTGCCGGTGCCCCCGGACGGCTGGAGCTGTGGAATCCTGGCCGCTGGGAGGCCGCGATCCAGGCGGTGCAGCAGAACCCCCCGAACCCCGACCTTCTCGCCAACTTCGTGGCGTGATCACCATGAATACTGCTTCTCCCGACCTTCCCCACCACGACACCCTCTCGCATATCCCGGTGCTGGCCTCGGAGGTGCGAGAAGCCCTCGCGCCCGCGCCGGGCCGCGTGATCGTAGACGGCACCCTGGGCGGGGCCGGACACACCCGGCTGCTGCTCGAAGCGGGCGCAACGGTCTACGGCATCGACCAAGACCCCTATGCGCTGAGCCGCGCCCACGCGCTGAAGCTTCCCCGACTGACCGTGCTTGAGGGCAACTACCGCGACATGCGGGAACTGCTCGCTCGCCAGGGCGTGACGCGGGTCGACGGTGTCCTGCTTGACATCGGCGTCAGCAGTTTTCAGCTTGACGACGCCGGACGCGGCTTTTCTTACCACACCGACGCGCCGCTTGATATGCGCATGAGCCAGGCGGGTCAAAGTGCCGCCGATGTGGTCAATACCCTCTCCGAAGCGGAACTCGCTTCGATCATCTACGAGTACGGCGAGGAACGCCACTCGCGCCGAATCGCGCGGGGCATCGTGCAGGCGCGGGAACATGCCCCCATCGAAACCACCGCACAGCTCGCTTCGGTCATCAAACGGGCCTATCCGGGCTTTTCCAAGGGCATTCACCCGGCGCGCCGAACCTTCCAGGCGCTGCGGGTGTATGTGAACGACGAGCTAGGAGCGCTGCGGGACGGCCTCCAAGCGGCGGAGGCGCTGCTGACGCCGGGGGGTCGCCTCGCGGTGATCTCCTTTCACTCGCTGGAAGACCGCATCGTCAAACGCTTCCTGCGCGCGAGCTCTACCCTCCGGCCCCTGACCAAACGGCCCGTCGAGGCCACCGAAGAGGAACAGGCCCGCAACCCACGCGCCCGCAGCGCCAAGCTGCGCGCCGCCGAGAAGGTGGCCCCGGAGGAGACCACGGAGGTGACGGGGTGATGCTGCCGCGCGTTGACCTCAGCATCGCCACCTGGCGGGCACGGGCCATTCGCTACGTGTCCATCTATCTGGTGCTGGCCCTGACGCTGGTAGGGGCCCGCTTCTTCACCCAAGACGTGCGCCCCACCCTGCGCGCCGCCCAGGACCGGGAAGCGGCCCTGCTCAACGAGCGCGACGAACTCGAGCTGCGCGTTCAGGCGCTCACCAATCCCCAACGCATCCGCGACTGGGCACTACACAACGGGATGCGGCGCTTTGCCGAGGCCCCCAAAACCACCCAGGACATCACCGGCGTGCCCGCCCCCGCGCCCCTCTCTGCCCGAAGCACCCTGGAGGTAAAGACCGAATGGAAGTGAAGATTCACCACCGTTCCCGACTCATGCAGTTTGTGGCGCTGCTGCTGTTCCTGACGCTGGTATGGGCCTATGCACAGCTCGAATGGAACGTGCCGCAGGGCGTGAAGCGCACGGCGATGCAGGCTCGCGGCACGATCGTTGCTCGCGACGGTACGGTCCTCGCTCGCTCGGTGAACGGCCAACGGGTCTACCCCCAGGGGAAGCTGGCCGGTCAGGTGATCGGCATGATGGGCGCGACCGAGGGGCTGGAGGGGCTGGAGTACGCCTACAACCGCGCCCTGGCTGCCGGACAAAATCTCAAGCTCACCCTTGATCCCGGCGTGCAGGCGACGGCCGAGGCGGCCCTGGCCGAAGCCGTACCCAAGCACAAGGGCGAGTACGGCTCGGTGGTGGTGCTGGAAACCCGCACCGGCAAGGTGCTGGCAGCAGCCAGTTACCCGCCCTTTGATCCCAACAACTGGCGAGACTACAGCCCAGAAGCGCGGCGCAACCGGCCCTTCCTCGACGTCTTTGAGCCGGGCTCGACCGTCAAGGGGCTGGTGGTGGCGGCGGCCATCAACGAGGGGCTGACCACACCCGACACGGTGTACGACACGCCGATGCGCCGCTACGTGGGGGGGCGCTGGGGAAGCACCATTGGGGACGCGGTCGCCCACCCCCGGCAGCTCACCACCCGGCAGATCCTGCGTTACAGCAGCAACGTAGGCATGAGTCATATCGTGGAGCACTTTGCACCCGAAAAAATGCGCGGTTACCTGAGCCGCTACGGGTTCGGAGACTACGTGGACATCCCCACGGTGATGACGAGCACCGGAAAACTTCAGCCTCTGCGCCGGTGGGATGATCTCGTGCGGGCCACCAATGCCTTCGGACAAGGCATGAGCAGCACCACCCTGCAACTGGCCGCCGCCTACAACGCCCTCGCCAACGACGGCCTGTATGTGTCGCCCCGCCTGGTCGAGGGCGAAAGCGCAGGACAGCGCCATGAGGTGCTGCGGCCCCAGACGGCCCGGGTGACCCGGGAGATGCTCCAGGCTGTGATCGAGGAAGGCATTCCCCATGCCGCAGGTCTGAAAGGGTACGCGCTGGCCGGGAAGACCGGGACGGCACAGGTCGCGGGTGCCCAGGGGTATACGCGCAACCTGTACGACAGTGTCTTCGCGGGGTTCTTCCCGGCGGACGCGCCGCGCGTCACCGTCGCGGTGATGGTTCACGGCGCCAAGATCGGCTACCACGGCTCACAGCTCGCTGCTCCCATCTACCGTGAAATCGCCTCGGAAATCCTTTCCCGCTGGGCGACCGCCCCGCAAGAGGAACCGCAGCCCAAGGAAAAGTCCCAGTAGGCTCCCGGCCCTCAACGCGCAGAGAGCAGCTCTTTCTAAGAACACTCTGAGAACTACCGAGCCCAAGCGGGGGAGAAAGGCACGCCAACGCCTTCTCCCCCGCGCTCGTTGTGACTCCTAACGTAAAAAATGTCACAAACCTTTGCGTTTTTGCCCCCAAAACCCCCCACTGGCGTCCCAGAGAGGCCCCTCTCCGTAGACTTATCATGAGAGAGAAAGTGAGAGAGTTAGAACTTCGCTCATCTAAAAAGTATGCTGCCAAAGGGAGCAAGCCATAGAGGAACAGGGGCCGTGGCCGCGCCAGGAGGGCTGAAGATGAGAAGAAGAGGGCACTTCCCACAGAAATCCCCCATGGAGGATCTTTAGGCTCTCGGCAGCCGGGAACCAGAACGCCCGCAGCTTCTTCACCCCCACAATCCACCCCCGGCTACTCCTTTTGGGGTAGCCGCAGGAGACTCCATGGCCAATACTCCTCGCCGCTGGATGCATGTCATCCTGTTGGGCACCGTCGGAACTGTCACTGCTACCCCCGCTCTTCCTGTGCCGAGTGTCGCTGCTCAGGCGGTGCGCGACGCGCTGACCCCAGAACTCCCCCTGGCGCCCGTGCCCCCACGCGCCGAAGCCCCTCAGAAGGCGGCCTTACCGGCGGAGGTGGCCGCACAAAACCGGGCGCGAGCCGTGCAGCAGGCCCAGGCAGAGATTGCCCAAAGCCGCGTTCGCACGGGCCGCAGCGTGATCGCCCGCGCGACGGCATACAACAGCACACCCGGCCAGACCGACAGCACGCCCTTTATCACCGCCACAGGCACCCGGACTCGACCCGGTGTGGTGGCGCTGAGCCGCGACCTGCTGCGTATCTTTCCCTATGGCAGCAAAATCATGATCGAGGATCTCAGCGGCCGGTACAACAACCTCTTCAAAGGTCGCGTGTTCTACGTCGAGGACACCATGGCGGCCCGCAAGACAAACAGCATTGACATTTGGATGGCGACACGCAGCCAGGCCATTCAGTTTGGCGCGCGGCAAGTTCGCATCACGGCGGTGCGCTGAAGCTTTCCTTGCCCTTCACGCGGCGTGGGCTGGCCCCCGGGCCACTCACGCTGTTTTTTTTGAGCGCCCCTCCTCTGGTATTCTCCGCAGACGTGGCCCATTCCGCCCCCGATCTCGCCTGGACGCTGGCCCGCGCACACCTCGCGCGCCGGCGCACCCAAAACCTTCTCACCGTGCTGGGCATCGCGGTGGGTGTGATGGTGTTGATCGCGGCCCTGAGCCTCACCAACGGCTTTACCCGTGCTCTGGTCGACGCGACCCTGCGGGCCAGTCCACACCTGAGCGTCACGGCCTTTGTCCCCTCCCCCCGTGACGCTGCCCTCGAGGCGCAGATGCGGGCCGACCCACGGGTGACCGCCTTTGCGCCCTTTCTCGCCGACAAGGGGCTGTTGACTCGCCCGGCCACCTCCGGACGGGGGGCAGGCGTAGATTTCGCCACCCTCTTCGGCGTGACGCCACAGGCCGCGCAGGTGTTGCGGCTCAGCCCGCAGGAAAGTGAGCTGCTGCGAACGCTGGGGCCGGGTGAAGTCCTGTTGGGTGCGTCCCTGGCCCGCAGCGTCGGGGCCTTTACGGGGGATGAGGTGCGGCTGCTGAACTCCACGCAGCGCCGCGCGACCCTGCGCGTGAAGGGCGTTTTCAGCACGGGCAACTACCTGATCGACTCCGGGTATGCCTTTACCAGCCTGGAGACCCTCCAGGCCCTCCAGGGGACCAGGAACGTCACCGGCTATCAGCTCCGGCTGCGCGACGCCCAGGCAGCACGCGCTGTCGGGGAGACGCTGACCCGTACTCGGCCCTACACGCCACTTCCCTGGCAGGACCTCTACGGCACCCTGCTCGACCAGCTTGCCCTGCAGAAGCGGGTCATCGCCTTCGTGGTCTTTCTCATCGTGATTGTGGCCGCCTTTGGGATCGCCAACGTCCTGACCCTGGCCGTGTTCGAGAAAACACAGGAGATCGCCATTCTGCGGGCCATCGGCGCCACAAGGGGAACCATCACCCGTACCTTTCTGATCGAGGGAGCGCTGCTGGGCCTGGGCGGGCTGCTGCTGGGAAACCTCCTGGGGCTGGGCATCAGCGCCTACTTCACGCTCAGGCCCTTTCGGCTGCCCGGCGACCTGTACTTCATCACCACCCTACCGGTAGAAGTTCGCCTTGGCGACCTGCTGTGGGTCAATGCGGTGGGCCTGGGCACGACCCTGCTCGCTGCCCTGATTCCAGCGCGGCGAGCGGCCAATGTGGAACCTGCCCGAATTCTTCGTTGACCTCCGGTCACTTTGTTCTGCCGCGCTTCTCAAGAGGATACGAGGGACATTCCAATCAGCTTGTCTTTGGGTTCGTTCTCTTGGGAGAGCATAGGATTTCTGCTCGTCTCTAGCCTTCCGGGACATTCTTCATCCTTCCTTGTAAGGAATCAAGGAGCTTGAACCATGGGACGAGTGGCAGCCTCTTGCCCTTGTCGCCAATCCGTTTGAACGAAAAGCTTTGTGAAAAACTGCATATCAGCCAGGAGTCAACTACCTGACGGCGGGCTGAAGCACCATTAACATTGCCTCCCAAACTGCTCATGGCCCGTCAAGTTGTTCCCCGTACGCTGCTTCTCGGAGGTACGACATGAAGAAGCTTCTGATGATCCCCGCGGCCATGCTCCTGAGCACCGCTGCTGCGGCCCCCAAGATCAGCGCGCAGAGCATCATCGTGAACCCGGTGGAACCCGACCTGAGTGTGAGTGTGCGGGTCGACAAGGACAACACCGGCAACGGCAACCCCACCTACCGCGTGGGTGAAAACATCCGCATCAGCACCACCGTGAACCGGGACGCCTATGTGTACCTGTTCAACGTGGACGCGACCGGTGAAGTGACCCAGATTCTGCCCAACCGCCTGAGCGACAGCAACTTCGTCAAGGCGAACACCACGGTGACCTTCCCCGAACCCGGCGCGAACTTCACCTTCACGGTGGGCAATGACCTGGGCCTGAACAAGGTGCTGGCGCTGGCCAGCCTAACGCCGCTGAACCTTGACCAACTCAGCACCTTTAAGAGCCAGCAGGACCAGTTTGCGACCGTCAACGCCAAGGGCCAGCAGCAGCTCGCCCAGGCCCTGAGCATCGTGGTGAACCCCATTCCGCAAAACAGCTGGGTCACGGATACCGCCTTCTTCACGGTGGTGGGCCGCACCCCCGTGCAGACCGGGAGCCTGTTTGTCGGGACCAACGTCCCGAATGCGACGGTGATTCTCAACGGTCAGCGTCTCGGTTCGGCCAACACCACCTTCAGCAACATCCGGCCCGGCACCTACCCGGTGCGTGTGCAGGCTCCGGGCTTCCGGGACTACACCACCACCATCACGATTCGCGCAGGTCTGACCACCAACCTGAACGTTGAGTTCGCTCAGATCGTGACGCCCGCCCCCGCGCCGGTGAACGAGGTGACCCTGTCCATCCGCAGCCCGCTGAATGGTGCCCGCGTCTTCGTGGACGGCCGTGAGGTCGGAACGATCCGCGGCGGCAGCCTCAGCGTCGAGGTCGACCGCGGCAGCCACGAGGTGGTGCTCATCGCCCCCGGCTACCGCACCTTTGTCCAGACCTACAACGTCCAGCGCGACAGCCAGATCACCGTCACACCGGCCCGCTGATCCCCATCCCCCGAACACCCCTGCCCGTTGGCGGGGGTGTTGTGCTTATGGTCCCTGGTCCAGCAGGTCATGGAGGACTCGTGCCGTCATCCCCCAGATGTCGTGACCGCGCCAGGGGTAGTGGTACACGGGGACCTCCCGTCCACCGGGCAGCGTGCGCGTTTCGCGCAAGGGCGTGAGGGCACGCAGTTCAGCGAGGGTCGGCATGATGATCTGTGCGACTTCCGCAGTGAGCGTGAGACGCGGTTCGGCAGGAATGCGGGCCAGCACGGGCGTCACGTGAAAACCGATGGGGGTAAACACGTCGTCGAGTTCCCCGAGCACGGTGACGAGGCAGGGCTCAAGGCCGACCTCCTCCTTCGCCTCCCGCAGGGCGGCCTGCACGGGAGTCTCGCCCACCTCCAGGCTGCCTCCCGGAAAACTGATCTGGCCGCGGTGGGTGGGCAGATCCGCCGAACGCACCGTGAGCAGCACCCGCGGATCGGGTTCGCGGGTCAGGGCGACGAGGACGGCGGCACGGCGGTACTCGGGCAGGTGCAGCGGCTCGCGGGTACGCCCTTGAAGCCATACGGCCCAGGGGTCATCCAGCGCGGCCTCAAAGGGGTCCGGGGTTCCGCCCTGCCGGGTCACAAGGGCACTTCCGAATCCGGCAGGGCCCGCAGCCGGGTTTGGGTACGCTCCCGCAGGGCCACTTCGGGGTCAACCCCGAGCTGACGGGCCCAGGAAACAACCGCTGCCAGGACGTCCGCGACGCCCGCTGCGGCGTCGGGGGCCGACCGCAGAGCGGCTTCCACGCCTTCCCGTCCGGCCTTCTCTTGGCAGAGCAGCTGCTGCGCCCGCGCTTCACGGGCCAGCGCCCCCAGGGCCGCAGGGACCCGCTCTGCCGCGCCGCGCGGCCGTCCCCCGCGTTCGGCGGCCTTGATCGCCTCCCAGTGGGCAGTCACTTCGTCACGGCTGGCAACCCTGACGGTGCCAAACACGTGCGGATGCCGCCGCCGCAGCTTTTCAACAATGCCCCGCTCGATGTCGGCGTACGTAAAGGTGCCCTGCTCCTCCGCGATCACAGCGTGAAAGGCCACCTGCAACAGCACGTCACCCAGTTCGCCGCACAGAGCTGCGGGCCCCTGCGTGACCGCGTCGACAGCCTCGGCGGCCTCCTCCAGCAGGTAGGGCCGCAAGGACTCGTGGGTTTGTTCACGGTCCCAAGGGCAACCATCGGGAGCACGCAGACGGCGCAGGGTCAGCAACAGGTCTTGCATACCCCATGCTAGCGGGGAAAGGCAGACCGTACCGCAGGGCTGGCCGTCGCGGATGCCCTACAGCACCTCGAACAGCCCGGCGGCACCCATGCCGCCCCCCACGCACATGGTCACGACGACGTACTGCACGCCCCGGCGCCGCCCTTCGATCAGGGCATGCCCGACCAGGCGCGCTCCACTCATGCCGTAGGGGTGACCGATGGCGATCGCACCACCATTGACGTTGAGCTTGTCGTCAGGAATGCCCAGCTTGTCCTGGCAGTACAGCACCTGCACCGCGAAAGCCTCGTTCAGCTCCCACAAGCCGATGTCGTCCATGGTAAGGCCGAAGCGCTTGAGCAGCTTGGGAACGGCGTACACGGGACCAATCCCCATCTCGTCGGGTTCGACCCCCGCAACCGCCATGCCCAGGTAGCGGCCCAGCGGCCGGACTCCCCTGGCCTGGGCGAGTTCGGCGGCCATCACCACACAGGCGGAGGCTCCATCGGAAAGCTGCGAGGCGTTGCCCGCCGTGATCTGGTTGCCCTCACCGCGTACGGCCTTGAGGGCAGCGAGGCCCTCAAGGGTGGTGTCGGGGCGGTTTCCCTCGTCCTTGGTGAGGGTGACCTCCCGAAGAGAGACGGCGCCGGTCTCCTTGTCGGTCACCTGCATGCGGGTGGTGACCGGGATGATCTCGTCGTCAAACTTGCCCTCGGCCTGGGCACGGGCGGTGCGCTGCTGCGAGCGGAGGGCATAGGCGTCGCAGCGTTCACGGCTGATGGAGTAGCGCCGGCCCACCACCTCAGCGGTGTCGATCATCGGCATGTACACGCCGTTATGCATGGAGAGCAGCTCGGGATCCGGCGTTACCCGCATCTCCGGCGTCTGCACCAGCGAGATAGACTCGACGCCCCCCGCCACAATCACGTCCATGCGGTCAACGATGATCTGTTTGGCCGCGGTCGCAATGGCCATCAGCCCAGAGGCACACTGGCGGTCGATGGACATGCCCGCCACCTCCACACCGAGGCCCGAGCGCAGCGCCACATTGCGGCCGATGGTGGTCTGCACGCCCTGTTGCAGGGCCGCGCCAAAGATACAGTCGTCGATCTCGGCCGGCTGAACCCCAGCTCGCTCGACGGCAGCCCGCACAGCAAAGGAGGCAAGGGTCGGAGAGGGCGTGGCGTTAAAGGCTCCCCGGTAGGCCTTGCCAATGGGCGTACGGGCAGTGGATACGATGACAGCTTCACGCATGACAGAGCCTCCTCAACCGGGGCAGGCTGACCCTGCCCCCGGCGAACTTCAAGCGGCTTTTTCCCGGTCCCACTCGGCGAACGTCTTGCCTTCTTCGGCCAGCCGCTGGAGGAGCGGCGCGGGGGTTTGGCCGTACCGCTTCAGGGCCGCGACGACGTTGGCCAGGCCCACCTCATCGGCGTAGCCCATCGGGCCGCCACGGTAGGCGGGAAAGCCGTAGCCGTAGATGTAGATCACGTCGATGTCCCCGGCGCGCTGGGCAATCCCCTCCTCGAGAATCTTGGCGCCCTCGTTGATCAGCGAGTACAGCAGGCGCTCGGTGAGTTCCTGCGCGCTGAGTTCGCGGGGCTGAAGCCCCTTTTCGGCGCGGTACGCCTCGATCAACTGCCCAACCTCGGCATTGGGCCGCGGCTTGCGGTCCTCGCCGTAGTCGTACACGCCGCCCCCCGTCTTCTGGCCCTTGCGGCCCATCTCGACGATGCGGTCAAGCCAGCCGTCAGGCTTGGGAAGGCCCCGTACCTTCGCCTGATGCTGACGAATCAGGTAGCCCACGTCGAGGCCCGCCATATCGCTCATCTGAAAAGGCCCCATGGGCAGACCAAACGCGTTCATGGCGCCGTCCACGTCCTCAGGCCGAGCTCCCTCCTCCACCAGTTTGCGGGCCTCATCCCCGTAGCGGTGGATCATGCGGTTCCCCACAAAGCCGTCACAGACGCCCACCACCACCCCGACTTTCCCAATCCGCCGGGCGAGGGCCATGCTGGTCGCCAGGACGCGGTCACTCGTCTTGTCCGCGCGCACGATCTCCAGGAGCCGCATCACATTCGCCGGGCTGAAGAAGTGCAGACCGATCACCTGTTCGGGCCGCGTGGTGACGGCGGCGATCTCGTTCACGTCCAGGGTGGAGGTGTTTGTTGCCAGAATCGCGCCCGGCTTGGCGATCTCGTCCAGACGGCGGAAGATGTCTTTTTTGACGTCCATATCCTCGAAGACCGCCTCGATGATGATGTCGGCGTCCGCGAGATCCGCGAGGTCGAGGCTCGGCGTCAGCAGGCTCAGGCGCTGTTCAACGTCCTCCTGGGTCAGGCGGCCCTTCTTGGCGGTGTTTTCGTAGTTGCGCCGAATGGTGGCCAGGCCCCGGTCAAGCGCCTCCTGGGAGGTTTCCACAATGGTGACGGGAATCGAGGCGTTGAGGAAATTCATGGCGATTCCGCCGCCCATCGTGCCCGCACCGACGATGCCCGCCCGGCGAATCTCGCTGACGGGCGTGTCCTTGCTTAGTCCTGGAATCTTGCCCGCCTCGCGTTCGGCAAAAAAGATATGGCGCAGGCCGCGTGACTGCGGGGAATCCTTGGCCTGGAGGAAGAGCCGCGCTTCCTCCTCCCATCCCACCTGAAAGGGCTGGGTCGTCGCCAGCTCGACCAGATCGATGATCAAGCTCGGGGCGAGCTGACCGCGGTGGGTCTTCTTGATCCCCTCGCGAGCAGCGGCAAACACCTGGGGGCTCCCCCCCTCGACCGGACGCTCACTGACTCGGGGGAGCGGACGAAGATCAGCATGGGCGCGGGCAAAAGCCACCGCTCCTGCGCGCAGGTCGCCCTCTATGATCTCGTCCACCAGCCCGAGGGCCTGGGCTTCGGTCGCGCGAACAGGCGTGCCCGAGAGCATCATCTCCAGGGCTTTTGGCACACCCACCACGCGGGGCAAGCGCTGGGTGCCCCCCGCTCCGGGCAGCACCCCCAGCTTGACCTCCGGCAGACCCAGTTGCGCGTCCCGGGTGGCCACGCGGTAGGTGCAGGCGAGCGCGACCTCCAGCCCCCCGCCCAGCGCCGTACCGTGGATCGCCGCGACGGTGGGCTTGGGAAAGGCGTCCAAACGGGTGATAAAACCGCGCAGGTCAGGCGCCTGCTCGCGTGGAAGGTCAAAGGTCTTGATGTCGGCCCCCGCGATAAAGGTTCGCCCGCCGCCGATGATCACGACCGCCCGAATGCCTTCATCCGCCTCGGCGGCATCGAGCCCCGCATGCAACCCCTCCGGCACCCCGGGCGAAAAAGCATTCACAGGCGGGTTGTTGATGGTCAGGACGAGAACGTCACCCTCACGGGTCTGGTCAACGATGCTCATGTGCGCCTCCTCGTGGCTTGTGCTGACGTGTCGTCCCCCATGCTTCCACGCCGCCCGCCTCCGGTCAAATACGTCCACGTTCAGGATGTACGTGTGCGTTCACCCAGCGGGGAACAGTCGGGTATGCTCCTGGGCATGAGTGAAACCATGAAGGCCGTCGTGGTTGAGCGTCTCGGTCCTCCCGACGTGATGGAGCTGCGCGAGCTGCCCGTACCCCAGCCCGGTCCCGGCGAGGTGCGCCTTCGGGTCGAGGCGGTGGGCATCAACTTCGCCGACGTGCTCGCGGTGGCCGGCGAATACCTGACCCGCACGCGGGTGCCCTACACCCCGGGCATGGAATTTGCGGGCGTGGTGGACGCCCTGGGCGAAGGCGTGACGGGCGTCCAGCTCGGCCAAAGGGTCGCGGCCCTCGCCGGACGCGGCGGCCTAGCGGAATACGCGGTGACGCCCGCGGCGGCCCTCGTGCCCATTCCCGCCAGTCTGAGCGCCGAGCAGGCCGCTGCCTTTCCAGTCTCCTACTTCACGGCGTACCACGGCTTGAAAACGCTCGGACGGGGCCAGCCGGGAGAGTGGGTGTTGGTGCAGGCGGCGGCGGGAGCGCTGGGCACCGCTTCTGTGCAGCTCGCCAAGGCGCTGGGCCTGAACGTTCTCGCGACCGCCAGCACCGAGGAGAAGCTGGCGGTCGCTCGGAAGCTCGGAGCCGACCTGACCCTCCTTCAGGACGATCCCGAGCGCGTGCACAAGGCCCGGGAGGCCACCGGGGGCAAGGGCATTCCCCTCATTCTGGAAGTGGTGGGAGGCAAGAGATTTCAAGAAAGCCTCGACATGGCCGCCCACCGGGGCCGCATCATCGTGATCGGCAACGCCAGTCGTGAGCAGGCTCACCTGCGGCCCGTTGAGCTGATGAAACGCAACCTGACGGTGACGGGCCTGTGGCTGACCTCGCTGATGGGAGACGAGGAAGCTACCCGTGAGGCGGCAGAGGTCCTCACCCGGCTAGTCGCCAGCGGCCAGGTGGTGCCCCAGGTCGGACCCATCTATCCGCTGGCCGACAGTGCGCGCGCCTTCCAGGACATTCTGGACCGCAAGACGACCGGAAAGGTCCTGATCAGGCCCGGCCGTTAGGTCACCGCGCCGCCCCCGCGAGGTTCCTCCCCGGGACCCGGCTCCCTCTTCTGCTCCCCCTTGACAGGGGGACATTTTTAACAACAATGGGATTGTAACCGCTTACAAAACCGTGTGGGTCCCTCGCTTGGGTGGCTTGTGCCCGCTTTTGTAACCGGTTACAGAGCTCGCTCTCCCCCGGAGGAAGCGCTTTGACCGAGAGTTTTCCGCAACCCACCATCGACGATATTGCCCGGGCCAGCGGCGTGAGCAAGGGCACCGTCAGCCGCGTGCTCAACGGGCACGCCACCGTTGCGGCGGCCACCCGGCAGCGGGTGGAGGCGGTGATGGCGCAGCTGGGCTACAGTCCGGATCCGGTGGCGCGGCATCTTTCCTGGCGCCGGGGCCAGAGCCTGGGCCTCTTGCTGGAACGGGATGACCCGATGCTCAGCCCGTATCACGTGCTGCTGCGCCGCGCCCTCGAGCAGCACACCGCGCCTCGCGGCGTGCAGCTTGTCGACCTGCGAGCAGACCTGAAGCAGCTCAAGCGCCTGCCCAGTGCCGTGCTGGTCCTGCATGCCGTAGACCGGGATCCCCGCCTCACCCTGCTGCAAGAACGGGGGGTCCCGGCTGTGCTGCTGGGCCACCAGGCGGGTGCCTTTTGGGTCGCACCCGACGATGAGGGGGGCGCTGCACTCGCCGCCCAGGCGCTGCTGAAAGGAGGACACCGGCAACTGGCCTACCTGGGTGCTGGCCCCAGCCAGGTCGCGCAGGATCGTCAGCGAGGGTTTGAGCGCGTTGCTCGGCAGGCACAGGCAACCGTGACCGCCCTTCCGGCGGACTTCACGGTGCTGGGGGGCTACCGCGCGATGCGCCGCGCCTGGGAGAGCGGGCTACGCTTCACCGGGGTCTTTGCCCAGAGTGACGAGAGTGCCGTGGGGGCGATTGCCGCCCTCGAGGATCTGGGCGTGCGCGTGCCGCAGGACGTGTCGGTTGTGGGCTTTGACGGCCTGCCCGAGTTGCCTCTCCCCTATGCCCTGACCACCGTCGCGCAGGACATTCCCCGCATCGCTGCGACCGCCCTGGAACTGATGCAGGAAGCCACCACCGGACAGCCGCCGCGTGGTGAATACATCCCCGTTCGCCTCATTCCCGGCGCGACTGTGGCCCCGGCGGCACAGGCGCCATGTTCTGGAGGAACGCTATGAAAAAAGCTCTGTACCTCGGCCTCGCCCTGCTTGCCGCCAGCGCCAGCGCGCAAAGCACCAAGACCATCAAGATCAACGGGTATGGCGGCACGGACCAGACACTGGTGAATGACCTGATCAACCGCTTCGTCAAGCCGCAGCTGGCAAAAGAAGGGGTGACCGTCGTGTACCAGCCGCTTCAGGGCGACTACAACAAGGCGCTGACCACACTGCTCGCCGCCAATACCGCCGGGGACGTGATGTATCTGCCCGCCGAGACCCTCGACGGCTTCGTCGCGACGGGCAAGATTCTTCCCTTAAACGGCCTGGTGAGCACGGCGCCCTTTATCAAGAGCCTGAACACTGCGTTCACCCGCAACGGCAAGCTCTACGCGATCGCCAAGGACTTCAATACGCTGACTTTGGTCTACAACAAGGACCTCTTCGACGAGGCGGGCGTGGCGTATCCCAACAACAACGACACCTGGTCGAGCCTCGCCAACAAGCTGCGCCAGGTCAAGCAAAAGCTGGGCAGTGACTACTACGGCCTCTGCCTGCAACCCAACTGGGACCGCTTCGGGGCCTTTGCCTTTGCCACCGGCTGGCCGCAGTTTGGCCCGGGTGGCAAGACCAACCTCGCTGACCCGCGCTTTGCGGAGGCCTTTGGCTGGTACACCAGCCTGGCCAAGGACCGGGTAGGCGTGCAGCCCAGTCAGCTGTCCACCGATTGGGGCGGCGGCTGCCTGAAAACCGGCAGGGTCGCAGCGGCCATCGAGGGCGGCTGGATCGTGAACTTCCTGCGGGACAACGCGCCCAACCTGAAATTTGGCACGGCGCTGCTGCCCAAAAACGACAAGACCGGCAAGCGCGGCAACTTCCTGTACACCGTGGGCTGGGCGATCAACAGCGGCACCAAGAACAAGGCCGCAGCCCTCAAGGTGCTCAATATCCTCACCAGCCCGCAGGTACAGCAGTACGTGCTGGAGCAGGGCTTGGCCATTCCCAGCCGCACCTCGCTGGTCAACAGCGCCTACTTCCAAAAGCCGGAGGCCGGGGCACAAAATGCCAAGCTGGTGTTTCAGGGCGCTGATGACGGGTATGTCCGCGCCTTTACCTTTGGCCCCAAGGGACCGGACTGGGCCAAGCCCATCAATGAGGCGCTCGCCGCCGTGCTGAGTGGCCAAAAAAGCGCGGCCGAGGCGCTGAAAAAGGCACAGGCGGACATGACCACCTTCCAAAGCCGCTAAGCGCACGGCCGGTGGCTCGGGGCAGGTCTCCGGGCCGCGCCCCCCTTTCCCTCCCCGGAGAGTTTCATGTTCCGTAAAGGCCAGGCCACCGCGACCGCCTACCTGTTTCTTGCGCCCTTCCTGATCTCCACGGCGGTCTTTTTCTTCTATGCCTTCGGGCGAGCGATCTACTATTCCTTCACGGACTTCAACCTCTTTAATACCCCGAAGCTCATCGGGGTCCAGCCCTACGCGGCGGTGCTCGCCGATCCTTCGTTTCAGCGGGCGCTGGCCAACAGCCTGATCTTTGCGCTGATCACGACCACCCTCCAGACGATCTTTGCCCTGCTGATGGCGGTGGCGCTCAACAACAGGCTGCGCGGCATGACCTTTTTCCGCTCGGCCTGGTACATGCCCTCCATCACCAGCAGTGTGGTGATTACCCTGATCTTTCTGTGGCTGTTTCAGCAGCGGGGCGTGGTCAACTACCTGATCACCCAGTGGCAAACGTACCAACCCCTGCTGCTCACCTTTCTGGCCGGGCTGGTGGCCTCACAGGTGATTCAGGTTGTCGCAGAACGCCGCCGGGGCCTCCCCGCACGCTGGACGGACCCCGCGCTGGCCGCCGTGAGTACCCTGGCGGCGCTTGTGCTCACAGCGGCGCTGGTCTGGCTGGGCATCACCGAACCGCGCGATGTGCCGCCCTTCGACTATCAGTACTTTGCCGACAAGTGGATCACGCTGGGCGGCGTGCGGCTCCTGAGTATCCCGCTGCTGGTCATCATCATCCAAAACACCTTTACGACCGTCCCCACGCTGATGCTGTTTTTTCTGGCGGGCCTCCAGAACGTTCCCGCCGCGCTGTACGAGGCGGCGGAGATCGACGGCGCCACGCCCTTCCAGAAGCTGACGCGGGTGACGGTTCCGCTGCTGCGCCCGGTGACCTTTTATGTGGTGACCGTGGGCCTGATCGGCACGATGCAGATGTTTGACCAGGTGGCGGTGATCGGCTCGGCAGCCCCGCAAGACACCCTCGTGACGCTGGCGTACTACGTGTACGCCAACACCTTCAAGGCTGGGGCCGCACCGGTGAACCTGGCGGCGGCAGCAGCGATTCTCCTGGCCCTGATCATCCTGATGATGGTCTTTGTGCAGCGCCGCTTCTTTCCCGCGGAGGGGCGCTGATGCTCCTTCCCCCGCGGAGGATCCTATGACCGCCGTGCAGACCTCGCGTGCGCCTGCCTCCCCCCACAGCGATGAGCGCTGGCTGGCCCGCCGGCGCTGGGCCCGAGCAGGCTGGCTGTACGCCCTGATGCTGCTGCTGAGTTTCTTCTTTCTGGGACCGTTTCTGATGGGTGTTCTCAGCAGCCTCAAGGACAACCCCAACGAGTACCCGCCGCGCCTGATAATTCCGCAACTGACCCCCGAGTACATCGCCCGCGCCTACCGCCTGGGGGTGCAGGGCGGCGGAGGCGGCTGGCAGGGCGGGCTGTACCCCGGACGAACGGTGACCTTTGACGTGGCGGTGCGTTCCCCACAGGGCGCGCCGCAGGACCCACCCACCGTCGCGCTGTTTCCGTACCAACCCGTCAGCCTGGTAAGCATCACCCGGTACGCGCAGGCGCGCGACTTCGCTCAGGTGAGCCTGCAACCCACTGGAACAGCCGCTGAGGTGCGCACCTACCGGGTGACGGTCCGGTATCCGCCCCTCACTCGGCAGACGGGCCGTCTCCTCACCGGGCAGCTGACCGAGCCGGGCGAAACGCTCAGCGCACGCCTGGCGGGAGGCCAGGTTGTCCCCATCACGCTGGATACGCCGGAGGCGCAGGCCGTGCAGTACACCCTCGCGCAGTACCAGCCGGTGGAGCTGGTGGAACGCGGCGGGCGGTACTACCTGCGCGGGCCGGTGTTCGAGCGTACGCCGCTACAGGTGGACGTGCAGCGCGGGCAGACGCTTGTCAGCAGCACCCTGCCCCCCAGCGACCGGCAGAATTTCGGGCGCTCGCTCGCGTACCGCAACATCACGCCCGGCATTCTGGGCTACACCTTCAACAACTACCGCCGCGCCTTTCACGAGACCACCAACCCAGCCACCGGCCAGAGCCTGTTTTTTACCTGGACCCTGAACTCGTTCCTGTACGCCTTTTTGCGCGTGGCGGCCGCCGTGGTGTTCTGCTCGCTCGCCGGGTACGCTCTCGCTCGCCTGGACTTTCCCGGCAAGAATCTGCTGTTTGTGGGAGCGGTGCTGTTTGTGCAGATGGTGCCCAGCCAGGTGAACCTGATCAGCAACTACGTGCTTCTCAAAGATCTGAACCTGCTCAACATCTGGGGGCTTTGGCTGAATGGGCTCGTCGCGGCCGGCGGCGTCTTCCTGATGAAGCAGTTTTTCGAGGGCATGCCGCGCGAGCTCGAGGAATCCGCCGCCATCGACGGCGCAGGAGCCTGGACGACCTTCTGGCGGGTGATGCTCCCGCAGGCGGGTCCGGCGCTGATCGCGCTTGCCATCACCCAGTTTCAGGCCGCTTGGAACGACTTCTTCTGGCCGCTGGTGATCCTGCGGGAAAACACGAGCTTTACCCTGACGGTGGGGCTTTCGAACTTCCGGGAGCTGTATGGTGGGCAGGGTGACTACGGCCTCATTCTGGCCGGTGCCGTGCTGAGCGCCATCCCGGTGATCATCATCTTCGTGATCTTCCAGCGGTATTTCGTGGACACCGGCGCAGACAGTGCCGTGAAGGGCTGACCCGCCGGGCCGTTCCCGGCGCTCCTCCTGGTGCTGCTGTTCTCCTTTTTCTCCCCGCTTTGCGAGGTCTGCCCATGCTCAACATCCGCACCGTCTTGAAAGACAATCACCTCTACCTCGTCGGCAACCAGAACTACGAGATTGCGGAGGGCGAAAGCGGCCTGTACCGCCGCGACACCCGCTTCCTCAGCCGGTACGAGTGGCGGCTCGACGGCCAGCGACTCCAGCACCTGCTGCAACATCAGCGCTACCCCTTCTGGCTGCATGAGCACGCCGCCAATGCTGACGTGGGCTATACCATGCGCATCGGCGTGCGCCGCGACCTCACGGTGACCGGCCATGAGCTGCGTGACACGCTGCGGATCACCCGGTACCGGGGCGAAGCGCCCTACACCCTCTCCCTCGCGCTGGCGGCCGACTTTCTGGACATGTTCGAGGTGCGCGGCTGGCCCGGCGCTCTGGGGCCGCGGAACGTCGAGACCCGCGAGGTGGAGGGCGGGGTGGAATTTCGCTACACCGCGCAAGACGGCCTGCTGTGCCGCGCCCTGGTGCAGACCAGCCTTCCCGCTCGCTGGGACGGTGAGCAGCTCAGCTGGACGCTCACGGCGCCGGTCAGCGACCTCCAGATTCGCGTGTTTCTGTTGCAGGGCGAAGAGCTCCCTGCTTCCGGCGACCCCGCCGCCCTCGCCGCTGAATACGACGCGTTGGCGCGCAGCGTGGCCGGCCGGTTGCGCGACCCGCTCGACCAGGCCGTCTTGACCCGCAGCGTGCAGGATCTGCGCAGCCTCACCTTTCACACCGCCCACGGCCCCTTTCCGGCGGCGGGCCTACCGTGGTTCGTCGCGCCGTTTGGCCGTGACAGCCTCATCATCGCGCTGATGGTCAAAGACCACCTGCCCGAGCTCGCCCTTGCAGTCGTCCGCGCCCTGGCGGCGAAGCAGGGCAAAACGTACGATCCTCACACTCTGGAGCAGCCGGGCAAGATCCTGCACGAGGAGCGGGTGGGCGAACTGACCCGCCTCGGCCGCACGCCGCACCGCCCCTACTACGCCACCGCCGACGCCACCCCACTCTTTGTGTGGTTGGTGGGTGAGCTGGCCGAACAGCACCGCGAGCTGGCGCAGGAATTGCGGCCCCACTGGGAAGCGGCCCTTCACTGGCTCCTCACCGACGGCGATCCGGATGGCGACGGCTTCATCGAGTACACGCCCGACCCGGGGGGCATCACGAACGCCGTCTGGAAAGACAGCGGGGACAGCACCTTTACGGCAGAGGGCAAAGACGTGAGCGGGCACGTTGCCGTGATCGAGGTGCAGGGCTATGCCTATGCCGCCTACCTCGCGGCAGCCCGGCTGTACCGGCTGCTGGGTGAAGGTGCGCGGGGTGCAGAGTGGGAAAGCCGCGCCGCTCGATTGCGCGAGCGCTTCCAGGAAGCCTTTTGGTGGCCCGAGCAGGGCTACTACGTCCACGGCCTCGATGGGGACAAGCAGCCCCTGCGCGTGCTGGTCAGTAACCCCGCCCACACCCTCTGGACCGGTATCATCCCGCCGGAGGTCGCGCCGCAGGTCGCGGCGACCGCGCTTGGTCAGCGGCTATGGAGCGGCTGGGGCATTCGCACGCTCGCGCAGGGCGAACCCCGCTATAACCCCGTCTCCTACCACAACGGCAGCGTGTGGCCCCATGACACGGCGCTGGCCGCGCTGGGTATGGCGCGCTACGGCCTCCATAACGAGGCCCGGCGGGTGGCCCGCGCTCTTTTCGACGCGGCCCGTGCCGCCCCTGATGGCCGCCTCAGCGAACTGTTTGCCGGCTTTGACCGCGAGGGAGACAGCCCGCCGGTCCCCTATCCCGCCGCCTGCCACCCCCAGGGATGGGACGCCGCGATTCCTCTTGCCCTGGCCCATCTGCTGAACGAGACCCCCGTGCCGGCTGCCGGAGAACTGCTGCGAACCTCAGGTGAGCCGCCAGACGAAGTCCTGGGCGGGGCGTTTCGCGCAGCGGCGCTGGGGAGGTGACCGACTGGCTTTGCTTCTTCCTCTGCCTCGCAGCTGTGCCAGTCCGGTCGCGTTCGTCTGCGACTCACCGCAAGTCGGCCTAGGCAAACAGCCGCAGCAGGGGCCGCCACCACGGAATTGCCAGCAGGACCGCCAGCAGGCTGAGGACCGTCCACAGGCTCGCCGCGCGGAATTTGGCCTGGTTGCCCGCAGCGCGTTTGGTCAGGGTGTTCCCCACGGTGGCCAAGACCGCTGCCACCAGGCCTAGCCCGACATGTTCCCACTGAAAGCTCGGGCGGCTTTCGGCAAAAGCGCGTGCACCCTGTGACCCCAGCAGCCCGAAGAGCAGCAGACCGAGCACAACTTGCAGGTGAATGCTGCCCATGAACAGGGCGACGGCCCGGCGATCGGTCGCCGTAAAAGGCTGCACGCCCCCCACGCCGCGAAACGAGCGCAGCAGGGCCCAGATCCCCGCGAGCAGCACCAGCCAGCGCGTGAGGTTGTGCAGGGTGAGGAGAATCACGTAGAGGGTCGCCATGCCTCATCCTACCCGAGCGCCTGACCGATCGGAAAGGCAGGCACAGACGTCGCTGCCCCCAGCGCCTGCCAAGCCGCCTGCACCGCCGCGCCCCGCTGGCAGGACACGCCCAGGCCAGTCAAGGCGTCCTCCAGTATTCCGGCGATGGCCAGCGCGTCGTAGCGGTCGGCGTAGCCCAGGGTGCTCACCCGAAACACGGTGTCCTCGTGGGGGGCCTGACCGGGCAGAGCCTGCTGGCCCATCGCCGCGAGCCGGGCCGCCACCTGGCGCCCGGTCAGGGGCGCGGGGGCCGCAGGACCGCGACGGCGGGCGAGGTGCGGGCGGCCCAGGCCGGAGCGCCCAGCGCCGCACCCGCAGCGACCAGGGCATCTGCCTGTCGCCGCTTCTCGGCCCACAGCACCTCCAGCGGTACGCTGAGCAGGCGGTCAAGAGCCAAGGAGAGCGCCGAGATCAGGTTGATCGCTGGCGTTTGCGGCGTATTGCCCGCCTTCTGGCCCCTGAGTTCGCGCGTGAGGTCGAGGTAGAAGCCGCGCCGTGGAGCCGGGACCATCCGCTCCTGCACCTGCGGGCTCAAGAACACGAAGCCCAAGCCGGGAGGCGTGGCCGCGCCCTTTTGGCTGCCACTCACGATGACGTCTATGCCCCAGGCCGCCGGCCGCAACTCGGCGACTCCGTAACTCGTGATGCAGTCGGCAATGATGATCAGGTCGGGGTTGTGCGCCTTGGCAGCCTGGGCGATGGCCGCGAGGTCGTGGAGCGCCCCGGTGCTCGTTTCGCTGTGAGTGACGAGCAGGGTGTGGGCGTCGCGGGCTGCGTCCGCCACCTCCTGTGGGTCGAGGAGCTCCCCCCAGGGCCGGGCGACCCGCACCGTCTCGTAGCCCAGGCGCTCGCTCATGTCACCCCAGCGTTCGCTGAATTTCCCGGCCTGTGCGTTGACCACCTTGGCCCCCTCGGGCGTGAGGCTGATCAGCGCCCCCTCAAAGGCCCCGGTCCCGCTGCTCGTGGTGATCACCGCGTCGTAGGGATCTCCCAGCAGGCGCGTCAGCTTGGCACGCGCCTCCATCAGCCGCTCAATGCCCAGGGGCGAGCGGTGGTGAAGTTGCGGCTGAGCCAGTTCGAGCAGCACACGCGGCTCGACCTCGACCGGGCCGGGCGCGATCAGGCGCGAGCGGTTCAGGGGCAGGTGGGCGTCACCGTGCGGGTCACTCATGGGGTCATCCTAGGCCGTAGGGCCGTGGAGGCCGAGCACTGGCCTAGCTCGCGCGGATAGGCTCAGCGCGGCGCCAGGGGCAACAGCCGGATGCCGCCCTCGCCGTCGCCGCCGATCAAGGTGGTGCCGTCCGGGCTGAGGGCTTCGGGCCAGCCGTCCCAGACGCGAGTGAGAGCGCCCAGGGTGCGCCCCGAAGCCACCTCGCGCAGTTCCAGCCACTCGCGGCCCTGCACGTCGACCCCGGTGCGGCGCACCAGCACGCGGGTGCCGTCGGCACTAAAGCCAATGACCCCGCTGGTGCCGACCAGGTAGAGGGGCGTGGGCGCCTCCTTGCCGTCCGCAAGGTTGATCAGGCGACCACGCGAGGCGAGAAAGCCACGGCTGTCGGGCGTGAAGCTGCCGTAGCCCACCCCGTTGAGCGTGGTTCGCAGTTCGCCGGTCTGCGCGTCAAAAATCCGGGTGCGCGTCTGGCCGCGAAAGATGGGCGCGAACAGGCGGCCATCCGGGCTGAACTCCAGGCGGGTGGGCTCGAAGCCCCCCTGGCTGGCCACGGTGGCCACGCGCCGCCCCGCCTGCCAGTCCCAGAGCTGGGCGTACCCCTGCCGGTTGCCCGCTGCAAGCCGCGTTCCATCGGGACTAAAGGCCAGGTTGAGGGTGCCCGTCAGCCCGCCCGCGCTCAGGATCTTCTGAAAGCCGGGGGGCGAAGCGGGCAGGGTGCTCAGGATGCCCACGCGGCCCGCGCGGGTCAGGGGATCCGGGGTGAGCACCACCGCCAGCCAGCGCCCGTCGCGGCTGAGGGCCGGGGGAATGCTGAGCTGCACTTCGGGGGGCAAAAAGACCGCGCCGCGGCTCTCGCCCGTGACGGCGTCCAGCAGCCGCACATGTGCGCTGTAGCGGCCCCGCACCGCCGCCACCCCATTGAGCGGCGTGCCGGTCAGACCGGCGACGGCTCCCGGCGCGACCCCGACAAGAACCAGGGGATCGGGCGGCACCCGCGTCTCGCCCGGGGCAGCTTCGACCAGAGAGAGAAGAACAAGGGCCGTCACGGCCAGCAGGAACAGCGCCAGGCGCGGGGCGACGCGGCCTGCGAAACAGCTCCACCACCCGTGAAGGGGCGCGATCCGGGTTGACTTCACCCCCCTAGGCTAGCGTGCGGCGGCGTACTCTGGACGTATGCGAATCGTGGTGGTAGGCGGGGTGGCGGCGGGAATGAGCGCAGCGAGCCGAGCCAAGCGGTTTGACCCGGCGGTACGGGTGACGGTGTTCGAGCGCGGCGCCACCATCAGCTACAGCGCCTGCGGTCTCCCCTACGTGATCGGCGGCAAGGTGCCGGGCTTCGAGCGCCTGATGGCCCGCACGCCCGAGCAGATGCGCGAGCAGGGCATCGACGTGCGCCTGCGCCACGAGGTGACGGACGTAGATGCCGCCGCCCGCACCGTCACGGTGCTCGACCGGGAGGCGGGCCGCACCTTCACCGAGCCCTATGACCGCCTCCTGATCGCCACCGGGGTCAGCGCCGTATGCCCCGCTTGGGCCAGGACGAGGCTGCGAGGCGTCCACGTCCTGCGCGACCTCTCCGATGGGCAAGCGATCCTGGCCAGCCTCCCAGGAGCCAGCCGCGCCTGTATCGTGGGGGGCGGCTACATCGGGCTGGAGTTGGCGGAGGCGCTGCGCTCGCGCGGCCTGCACGTCACCCTGCTGGAACAGGCGCCGGAGGTGGCGGGCCGGATGCTGGACCGGCCCTACCAGAGGCGGATTCGGACCGAACTCGAACGGCACGGGGTGGAGGTCCGCTGCGGGACGGCGGTGGAGGAGCTGACCAGCCAGGACGGACGCGTGACCACGGTGCAGACGAGCGGCGGCCCCGTGCCCGCCGATGTGGTGATCGTGGCGGTGGGGGTACAGCCCAATGTTGAGCTGGCGAGGGCCGCCGGGGCGCGGCTTGGGAAGACGGGCGCGATCGCCGTGGACCCGCGTCAGGCCACTGGGGTGCCGGGCGTGTACGCGGCGGGTGACAACACCGAAAGCACGCACCGCGTGACCGGGCAGCAGGTCCACATCCCCCTGGGCCTCACCGCCAACCGCATGGGCCGGGTGGCGGGCGTGAACATGGCGGGCGGAGACGCGCGTTTTCCCGGCGTCGTCGGCACCGGCATCTTCAAGACGTTCGACCTGGGCGCGGCCCGCACCGGCCTCACCCAGGCGGAGGCGGACAGGCTGGGGCTGCGGGCCGTCAGCGTGGACGTAGACAGCACCGATCACGCCGGATACTACCCGGACGCCGCCCCCATTCACGTGCGGCTGACCGGCGAGCACGGGAGCGGGCGACTGCTGGGGGCGCAGCTGATCGGCCCGCCGGAGAGTGTCAAGCGGGTGGACGTGGTGGCTGCCCTGCTGCACGGGGGCGGCAGCGTCCAAGACCTCTTCGAACTCGACCTGGCCTATGCCCCGCCCTTTTCGGGGGTGTGGGACGTGCTGCTGGTGGCGGCGGACCGGCTGGGGCGCAAGCTGGACGAGGGGGAAGAGGCCGCTTCAGACCCGCACCAGGAACGCTGAATCGATCACGTCTAGGTCGCGGATGGCCTGGAGTTGCTCGGGGGTGAGGCCGTCATCCAGCGTGAGGGTAAAGAGGGCCTGCCCGCCCTTGTGGGCGCGGCCCAGCGCCATCCCGGCGATGTTGATGCCCCAGGTGCCCAGCAGGTTGGAGAGTTTGGCAACCGCGCCCGGCCGGTCCTGGTTGGAGGCGATCAGAATGAAGCCTTCCGGAGCCAGCTCCACTCGGTAGTCACGCAAGCGGGTGAGGCGCGGGCTGCGGCCAAAGACAGTGCCCCCCACCGTGCGGGTGCGCTGCTTCTCGCCCGCCTGGCCACTCGTGACCTTGACGATCACCTCGGTCTGGTAGTCGGGGCTGTCCCCCTCCTCGCGGACGGCGAGGTTCAGGCCACGTTCCTTGGCGAGTGCGCGGGCATTAATCAGGTTGGGCCGCTCATCGGTGCTGCCGCTGAGATAACCGACCAGGGCGGCGGTCACGACCGGGGCGGGATCGGCGGGAAATTCTCCCCGAAAGGTGACTTCCAGGTCGTGCGCGCCGGGCAGCAGTTGCGCCAGGATACGCCCCAGCTTCTCGCCCAGGTCGAGGTAGCCGCCGAGAAGCTCGAGCGTCTTGGCGTCGAGGGCGGGGGCATTCACCGCACCCCGGCTCACGTCACCCTGCAGGGCGGCCAGCACCCGGCCCACGATCTCCGCGCCTACCCGCTCCTGCGCCTCAAAGGTGTTCGCGCCAAGGTGGGCGGTGATCCCCAGGTTGGGTGCCGAGAGGAAGGGGTGGTCAGCGGGGGGCGGCTCCTCCACAAAGACGTCCACACCCGCCGCGAAAAGGTGCCCCGACTTCAGGGCCTCCACCAGCGCCGCTTCCTGCACGATACCGCCGCGTGCTGCGTTGACCACGATGGCGCCCCGCTTCAGGAGCGCGAGCTCACGCGCGCCGATCATCCCCTGCGTCTCCTCGGTCAGCGGCGTGTGGACCGTCAGGAAATCCACCCGCGAGAGCAGTTCGTCCAGGGTCGCGGCCCGCTCCACACCCAGGCGCTCGAACTTGTTCTCGGGCACGTAGGGGTCATAGGCGACCACCTTCAGCCGCAGCCCCTGTGCCCGGTCCGCCACGATGGAGCCAATGCGGCCCAGGCCCACAATGCCCAGCGTCTTGTCCTTGAGTTCTACGCCCAAGAACTTGCGGTCCCATTCGCCCGCACGGGTCAGGCGGTCAGAGCGGGTCAGGCCACGGGCGGCAGCCAGCAGGTGCATAATCGCGAGCTCAGCCGCCGAGACGTTGTTGCTCTCGGGCGCGTTCAGCACCAGGATGCCCCGCCGCGAGCACGCCTCCAGGTCGATGTTGTCCACGCCGACGCCGCCGCGCCCAATCACCTTGAGGCGGTGGCCGGCCGCCTCCAGCAGCTCGCGGTCCACCTTGGTGCGGCTACGGGTGATCAGGGCGTCGTACCCGGGAAGGCGGCGCAGCGTCTCCTCACGGGGGAGGTTACCCTCGTAGTCGATCTCGAACCCCTCGTGCGAGAGGTCACCGGGGTTCATCTCGTCGCAGATCAGCACGCGCAGGGGTGCGGTGCGGGATGGATCCGAGCTGGTGAGAACGGGGGCCGTCATGCGGTCAGAGTAAGCCGGAGCAGCGGGCACGCGCGGGAGTTGGCTAGAGGGAAAGCCCGCGCCGCTTTTGGCAGGCTGGATTTTATTTTTAGGCTGCCCTAAAATCACGCTATGTCCTCGGCCCCCTCCTCTTCCTCAACGAGTGAGCAGGTTCCGCCTTCGCCGCTGTCCGCGCTGGACCGCCGCATGACCGCCCGTGCCGCCGAGGTGCTGGCGCAGCCCCAGCGCCGCGGGCTCTCGCGCATCGTGCCCTTTCTCGGCCCGGCGGTGATCGCCTCCATCGCCTACATGGACCCCGGCAATTTCGCCACCAATATTCAGGGGGGCGCGCAGTTTGGGTATACCCTGCTGTGGGTCATCCTGACAGCCAATCTGATGGCCATGCTGATCCAGAACCTCAGCGCCAAGCTTGGGATTGCCAGCGGGAAAAACCTGCCGGAGGTCATTCGCGAACGCTGGCCACGTCCACTGGTGTGGCTGTACTGGATTCAGGCCGAACTGGTGGCGATGGCCACCGACCTGGCCGAATTCCTGGGGGCTGCCCTCGCCATTCACCTGCTCACCGGATTGCCGCTCTTTTGGGGAGCCGTCATCACCGCCGTGCTCACCTTTGCGCTGCTGAGCCTGCAAAAGCGGGGCTTCCGGCCCCTGGAGCTCGCCATTCTCGGCTTTGTGCTGGCGATTGGCGTGGCCTATCTGGTGCAGGTTGTGCTTGCCCGTCCCGGCCCCGCCGCCCTGGGCGGCTTTGTGCCCAGCTTCGCGGGACCCGAAAGCGTGTACCTCGCGGTCGGGATCATCGGCGCGACCGTCATGCCCCACGTGATTTACCTGCACTCGGCCCTCACCCAGGGGCGCATTCCTACACGAACCGACGAGGAAAAGCTGCGCCTGGCGCGCCTCAACCGCCTCGACGTGGTGCTTGCCATGGGCTTTGCCGGCCTGATCAACATGAGCATGCTGGCGGTCAGCGCCGCCACCTTCTACGGCAAGGGCATCGCGGACGCCGGAAACCTCGAAACCGCCTACCGCACCCTCACCCCGCTCCTGGGTCCGGCCGCCGCCATCGCCTTTGCCCTCGCGCTGCTCGCCAGCGGCCTGAGCAGCAGCGCCGTGGGCACGATGTCCGGGCAGGTCATCATGCAGGGGTTTGTCAACTTCCGCATTCCGCTGTGGCTGCGCCGGACGATCACCATGCTGCCCGCTTTTGCGGTGATTCTCGCGGGCCTAGACCCCACCTCCACGCTTGTGCTCTCGCAGGTCATCTTGAGTTTTGGTGTCCCCTTTGCCCTCGTTCCCCTTCTGCTGTTCACGGCTCGCCGCGACGTGATGGGCGTGCTTGTCACCCGTCCACTCGTCCGCGGGCTGGGTTGGCTTTTTGCCACGGTCATCATCGGACTCAATGGCTACCTGCTGTGGGGGGCGTTTCTGGGCCACTCGGCGCCACACTGACATCCTGGAGCAGGGCCCTTTGCAGGCGGCGGCGGTATTCCGCGCCGCTCACCTCGTACACGCCCAGGCGGGCAAGGTGCGGGGTTTGAAGCTGTGCGTCGAGCAGCGTAAAGCCGCGGGCATGGAGGTGCGCGGCGAGCCGAACGAGCGCAACCTTGCTGGCATTCGTCACTCGGTGAAATTTGCTCTCGGCGAGAAAGGCCCCGCCCAGGCTCAGCCCCAGAACGCCGCCCGCCAGCTCTCCGTCCTGCCAAACTTCAAAAGAATGCGCCAAACCGCTGCGGTACAGGTGTGCATACAGGGCCGCGAGGGATGAGCTGATCCATTCGCCGTCGCGTTCGGGCGCGCCGGGCAGCAGGCCCCGGCACCCCTCCACCACCGCCGGAAAGGCCGTGTCCACCCGCACTTCAAAGCGCCCCAGGTCCCGTCGCAGCCGCCGCGCCACATGCAGGCCCTCCGCCTCGGTGAGCGGCACCAGCGCGCGCCGGTCCACCGTGTACCACCTCACGCCCTGCCCGTTGTCCATCAGAAAAGCGCCCTCTGCGTACCCACGTGCGACCTCGCGGGTGAGGGGATCGGGATGATGCAGGAAGAAAGCGGCCTGTGGCATAGGGCGGCGTGACGGGCAAGGGCCAGCAGCGACGCAGGCGCTTACTGCGGATACAACACGGCCTGCGTACACCGGAAAAGCGCCATCACCTTTCCGCTGGGACTCCGGACCTCAGCGTCCCAGACCTGGGTGGTGCGGCCGGTGTGGACCGCACGGGCTTCACAGGTAATGGTGCCCTCCCGGGCCGTAGAGAGATGGTTACTCTTGAGTTCGATGGTGGTAAAGCCGCTCGCCCCCCGCGGCAGCAGCATTCGCGTGCCGTACCCACAGGTGGTGTCGGCCAGGGCGACCACGCTCGCCGCGTGCAGGAAGCCGTTGGGCGCGAGCAACTCGGGCCGAACCGTGACTTCGCTGCGCAGCAGGCCCGGCTCGGCGTGGGTAAAGCGAATCCCGATCAGGCCGGGAAGAAGGCCCTGGCCCTGCGCGTTGAGCTGTTCGAGGGTGGGGAGGTCGGGCATGGAAAGAAGCTATCAGCTTCAGCGGGAGTCAAGCGGAGTCCTGAGCGCTCCCCTCCTTTGGCCAGATGCGGTTCATCCACCCGGCGGGGTCGGTCCCCTCGCCACGCACCCGAATTTCAAGGTGCAGGTGGGGGCCAGCGCTGAGACCGGTGGAGCCGACCTCCCCGATCTTTTGACCGCGGGTGACCTTTTGGCCGACCTTGACGGTCACCCGGCTCTGGTGAAAGTACAGGCTGGTGACACCCGCTCCGTGGTCGATCACCACCAGGCCGCCGCGCACGGGGTACTTGCCCGCCACCACCACGGTCCCGTCATTCACGGCCAAGACCGGCGTTCCCACAGGGGCCGGGTAGTCGGTCCCGTAGTGGTACAACACGGGCCCCCCGGCGACATAGGTACGGGCCTGCCCAAAGGCGCTGCTCTGCGCCTTGACCATCACAGCGGGCTGGAAGGGCCGCGTCCAGGCCTGAGGGGTACGGCGGGCGTAGGCCTGCTCGACCGTGGCTTCCTCGGCCTTGCGTCCGGGGTCTTCGAGCCGACTGCTGATGCTGCGCGGGAGGTTGAGGTGCTGCACAAGCTGGCCCCGGCCCGTCACCGGAATGCTGCCGCGCACCAGGTCTTCGCCGACACGAACCTCGTAGGTCACGGGCGTGGTCTTGCCCAGCACCACGCGGCCCAGCACGACGTACTCACCCGCCGCCCCGATGGGCGTGAGCCGCTCGTTGGGAAGGCGCACATCCTCGCCGACCTCGCTGGGAAAGCTCACGGTTGCGGCTGCCGCACGCGGCCCGCTGAGGCGCAGCACAAAGGCGTCCCCCATCCGCAGGCTGGCTGGTGCGGTGACCGTGAGGCCCGCCACCTGCGCGGTGCCCGGAGGGAGCGGCCCAGAAGGAGCGGCAGCGGGAGGCTTGTCCGGCAGCCGCAGTGTCTGCCCTACGGCAATGGTCGTCCCCCCCAGCTTGTTGAGGCGCATGATCTCCGCGACGGTGGTGCCGTGCGCGCGAGCGATGGAATAGAGGGTGTCACCAGGCTTGACGGTGTACGCGTCCGCCCCCCCCAGCAGGAGCGCGGCAGCCAGCAGAAGGGCGAGGCGGGGGCACTTCATGCGGGGAGGATAGCGGGCCGCCGGACCGGGCGTATGAAAACGCGGCCCTCTTGGCCTCAGCCCTCCGCCGTATCCAGCAGCAGCGTGACCGGCCCGTCGTTGGTGAGGTCAAGCACCATGTGGGCACCGAAGACGCCTTCGCCGACGGAAAGACCGCAGGCCCGCAACGCTGCGTTGAACTCGGCATACAGGGCGCGGGCGTGGTCGGGCGCCGCCGCCCCGCTGAAGCCTGGCCGGTTTCCCCGCCGGGTGTCGGCGTACAGGGTGAACTGGCTGACGCTGAGGATGCCCCCACCGATGTCGAGCACGCTGCGGTTCATCTTCCCGGCCTCGTCGCCAAAGACGCGGAGCTTGGCGATCTTCGCGGCAAGAGCCTGGGCTGTGGCGGGCGTGTCTTCTGGCGCGACCCCAAGCAACACCAGAAGACCCGGTCCCGTCTCGCCCGTCACGCGGCCCTCCACCGTGCAGGTGGCGCGGGTCACCCGCTGAAGCAGCGCCCGCACTCAGTTCCCCAGCCGGGCCCGCAGGCTGGTGATGGCGCCCGTCAGCAGCTCGGCCTCTGCGAAGTCCAGGTTGCCGCGGGTCTTCTCCGCCAGCATCAGCAGCAGCCTGAGGCTGCGTTCGGCCACCTGCCGCGCCCGCCCCTCCTGGAGAAGGCCGTCCCGTGCCGCGCTGGAGGTCGCCGCATTCAGGTCCCCGAGCGCCGCTTCCGCGGTGGCTTGCAGGCTGTTCACGAGTCCGACAAATTCCTGATTCGGCA
This sequence comes from Deinococcus sp. YIM 77859, assembly GCF_000745175.1. Classification (NCBI taxonomy): domain Bacteria; kingdom Thermotogati; phylum Deinococcota; class Deinococci; order Deinococcales; family Deinococcaceae; genus Deinococcus; species Deinococcus sp. YIM 77859. The sequence continues at coordinate 145,384 of NZ_JQNI01000002.1, read as the reverse complement.
TGGGGGGCAGTGTAGACGACGCGCCGCCCCTTCAAAACCGCCCTTCAAAACAGCGTCGGCTGTCCCTCTCCGGGCGGCACAGCGGGCGCCAGCCCTTCGGGGGCCTTTTCACCGCGCAAGACGGCAGCGACCTCACGAATGTCGCGCCAGGTAAGGCTCTTGGGCCCTCCCCGCACACGGGTATCGTTGCGCAGCAGATAGGCGGGGTGGAACATGGGCATCACCAGGGCCTCACGCCTGCCGCCCTGGTTATCCGGGTACCGGTAGGGGTACCAGGTCCCGCGCAGGCGAGTGATGCCCTGACGAGTACCCAGCAGAAACTGGGTCGGCGTGTTGCCCAGGGTCAGAATCACGCGGGGCCGCAGCAGGGCGAGTTGTGGCCGCAGCCACAGCCCAGTGCAGATCTCGATCTCGTCGGGCTGTGGCGTGCGGTTGCCGGGAGGACGGCATTTGACGACATTCGTGAAGTAGGCGTCTTGCCGCGTCAGGTTCACCGCAGCCAGAATTCGGTCGAGGAGCTGCCCAGCCCGGCCCACGAAGGGGCGGCCCAGACGGTCCTCGTCGCCGCCCGGCCCCTCTCCGATGATCACCAGGGGAGCGGCGGGGGCGCCGTCCGAGACCACCACCTGGGTGCAGCCGGGACGCAGCCGGCAGGCGGTACAGGCTTTCGCCCGCGTTTCCAGCGCCTCCAGCGCCGCCACGTCTACCCCGGTCATGCCCAAAGGGTAGCGCGGGCAGGGCCATGGTTGCGCGGTCTAGCCTTGGGCAGCCCCACTCGCCTCCAGACCGGCATTCAGCTTGGGCCGGTGGCTGCGTGCCTCGCGGCGGGTCTTGGGGTCGAGGCCGACCAGCAGGAAGAAGTTTTCTAGGGCGTTCTCGCGGCCCTTGATCTCGGAATGCTCGTGCTCCGGCGTGCCGGTCACGAAGGGAAGCCGGCGGTACAGCTCCAGGGCGTAGGCCACCACGTCCTCCGGTGCGTGGGTCTCGGCATACCGGCCCAGTTCGGCGTACACCTCGCGGCGGCTCTCGGCATGCCGAAGGAAGGCGTCGGGGTGGGGCGTTTCCGCAGCGCGCAGCATGTCCTGACGGGCGATGCGGCGGTAATGTTTGAGGCCTTGCAGGAGCTGTTCCGTGGTCATCGGTTCCTTCATGGGTCCTCCGGTGGCCCGAGGCGGCCTGACAGCGCTGAGTATAGGCTGCCCGCCCCCCGCAGCAGAACCCGCCCAGGAACAACCCGTTCTCCGAGCACATGGAATGAGAAAAATGAGTTGTACCCTGAGTCCAAAATTTCGTCTCGTTTTCGACCAGGACAGCTTCCAGAGGAGCAATCCAGAAATGAGGCCTCTTCTGAGAAACCTAAGGGGAGAGGCACGGTTTTCCTCGTCTTCATCGAGCAAGGGGGCGCATAGAGCTCGTATAGGCGCATAAAAACTGTCAGTTCGCCCAAGGATTAAGGCAAAAAAAATAAAGGCCAGTTAAACTTCCCCCGTCGATGAAAGCGTTCCGTACCCTCCTGATGGCCGCCGCGCTTGGTAGCTGTGCCGGTGCTGCCACCTACACCGTGAAAGCGGGTGACACGCTCTACCGGGTCGCTCTCGCCAACAACCTCGAACCCGCCGAGCTGATGCGCCTCAACGGGCTGAGCAGCACCACGCTGAGGGTCGGACAGCAACTCCAGGTGGGCCAAGCTGGCCCTGCGGCCACGACGGCTCCGGCAGCCCAGGCTCAACCTGCCAAGGTGCCCTCCGGCCAGACAAAGGGGCAAAAGCCGGTGGCCACCGCTGCCCAGCCCAAGGCCGCCCCGTCCACCAAGAAGAGTCCGGCGGGCAGCGCTCAGGTCAAACCTGCGGGCTGGAACAGTGGCGGCGCCTTTATCCGCACGGCCGCCAGCCGCTTCCTGGGCATCCGCTACGCGCTGGGTGGCACGGGAAACGGCGGCTTGGACTGCTCGGGCTTCACCATGCGCGTGTTTCAACAGATGGGCATTCGGCTGCCCCGTACCGCGGCTGGGCAGTGGAATACCGGGCGTCCCGTCAGCAGCCGCAACCTGCAACCCGGCGACCTGGTCTTTTTTAACACCACGGGCCGTGGCGTCAGCCACGTCGGCATCTATGTTGGCGGCGGCCAGATGGCGAACGCCAACAGCTACCGCGGCCGCACGATCATCGAGCCCCTCTTCGGTAACCCCTACTGGGCCAGTCGGTACATCGGTGCTCGCCGCGTCCTCAGCTGACCAGACCTCGCGAAACGCTTCTAACGACCACGCCCCTGCCCCAGCGGTGGGGGGCGCTGGCTTGGGGCTGGACGGTCAGCTCCTCTCCCTGCCATTTCGGCAAAAGGAAGAGGGAACCGCTTTGCCGCAACGGTTCCCGAAACGGGTAACAGGTTACTGACGGATCAGCTGCGCGTCCTTGGGCAGCGCCTTGAGGCCCGCCACGGTCAGGCCGCTGTTCACGCGGTAGTTGGTGACATTCAGGTCAGCAAGCACCCTGTTGCCGGTGCCGAGCAGCTGGATTCGGGTGGGCCGCCAGCCCGCCTCGGTGATCCAGACGCGCGCCCGGTCTCCCGTGCCCCCGTTCTTGGGCGCCGCTTCGAGCTGATAGACCTTCTGGCCACCCACAGTCGCCGTACCCAGCAGCTTGACGTTGTACTGGTTGAGCAGGGTCGCCGCATTGCTCAGCTGGGTGAAGTCCAGCCCGCCAAAACCAGCCTGATCAGCCGCCTTTTTCAGGGGCGTCACCGTGATCTGGTTGGTCAGAAAAAGGTACTGCCGCACCTCATTCCGGTCCGCCACCACGATGTTATCCGCTAGCGCATCGGGGGCAGCGAACTGGAGGCGCGCCACCCCCTGCGCGGGAATGCTCTTGACCGTGAGGTCAATCTTTTGGGGTGAGGATTCCAGGGTCGCGCTGCCCTGTAGGCGGAAACTCACGTCCTTGGCGGCCTTTTGCGCGGCGTCTACCCGGTTCAGGATGTCCTGCGCGGTCTGGGCGTCCGCACCGGGCAGCAGCGCGAGGGTCAGAAGAGGAAGAATTCGGTTCACGCCAGCAAGTCTTTCACCCCCCCGTATGAGAAGGAAGGGCACAGGCTGACGGGGCGTTCACTGCTCGCGCAGTGGCCTAAGGCTCCTCGTCCGGGGTGCTGCCCAGTGGGAAACGGTACCCAACGCGCGCCCCCATGCCCCCCGTGCCGCCCCGCACATCGAGGCTAAGGGTGCCGGGGCCAAGCGGCAAGGTGCCCTCCAGCCCTGCCCGCAGGGGTGCACTCGCCCGCCGCCACGGTTCGTAGGCGACGTACAGCCGCGCCGCGCCCCCCCGCGCCACACGTCAGGAGCGCTCAGACTCCCCACCACCCCCCAGGGGCCCGGCCCGGCGAGCACGTCGAGGGCCAGGCCAAAACCCGCCTCCGTGCTGTACGTCACCCCCCCGGTCACGCCGAGCACGTCCCGGCCCGCCCGCGCGCCCAACCGCAGCGCCAGCGTGCCGGTACGCTCCGTTTCTGGCTCGCCCTCCGGAGCCTCCCCCTCCGCGGGCGGAAGGACGCGCGTGAGGTCGCGCCGCCACTCGACCCCGCCCAGCAGATGGTTCTGCGGGCCGAACTCGCCGCCCACCAGCGCGACCAGGGTGCGGTTCACGCGGTAGCGGGCCGTGAAGCCAGCGTTCCAGCCGCTCACTCGCAGATCGGTGGGGGCGAGCGACCAGGCGGCCAAGGGGTCTACGGCGGTCGCTCGCACGGTAAACAAGGCTGCTCCCAGATTCAGGGCCACCGGGCCGAGTGTTCCGGCGGCATCGGTCGATAGACGCAGCCCCCCCTGCCAGGTGAGGGCCGCGTCCACTCGGGCGCTTGCCGCGCCTGCTGGGGGCAGACTCAGCCCCCGCGTTACGCTCGCCTCTACGGCCCGGTTCGACACTGCCGCCGCGACGGTTCCCGGTCCAGCCGCCACGTTGCTCACGCCCGCGCGCAGCAGGCCGCCTCCCCCCGTTCGGTACGCCGCGCCGAAATCGAGGCTCGCCGCACCCGCCGTGCCCCCCCACGCTCCGGCCAGCGCCAGGGCCGCCATCACCCGCTTCATGCCCCCAGCGTAGCAGTCCGGTTCCCGGCCACCAAAACCCGCTAGGGTAGGCTCATGCAAAAGCTGCTCCTGCCCCCCCTGCTCGCGCTTGGCCTGGGCGCCTGCGCCCCCGCGCCAGCGACCATTCAGGTCCCGACCTTCGCGGTGCAGAGTGTTCGTCTGACCGGGCTCAGCCTGCCCAGCGGCCCCAATCCTGCGCTTGCCAGCGTCACGCTGCGGCTGCGCGTGGGCAATCCCAATCCCGTGCCGGTGCGTCTGGCCAACATCAGCGGACGTCTGGTCCTCGACGGGGAGGACGTGGGCACGGTGAATCTGCCCAACGTGAACCTCCCCGCACGGGGCGAGAGCGAACAGCTCGCGTTCCTGAGCCTGCCCGTCACCCTTCAGACCGCCGGGGCCTTTTTGCGGGTGGCGCGCGGCCAAGAGGTCGCCTACCGTGTGGACGGCCGCTTTACCGCTGACCTCGGGCCCCTGGGCCGCCCCACCTTCGGTCCCTTCACCCTCGCCCAGGGCGTGTGGCAGCAACCGGCCATTCTGCCGTTCTAGGAGGCAGGCATGACGACACCCCCTCCTGATCCTCAACGGGCCTGGGCTTACCGGCCCGCCGCTCCCCTGTTCGGAACGGCGGACGGCCCGCTGACCGGGTTGACCTTCAGCATCAAGGACCTGTACGGCGTCCCGGGTTGGCCGCTCACGGCAAGCACCCGCGCACCCGTGCCCGACCCCGGAGAGAGCGTGCTGGTGCGGCGGTTGCTTGAGCTGGGCGCCACGGCGCTGGGCAAGACGCACCTGCACGAGATCGCGCTCGGCATCACCGGGATGAACGGCTACGGGGGCACCACCCACCCCTTCGACCTGGAGCGGGTGCCGGGCGGAAGCAGCAGCGGGGCGGCGGTCAGCGTGGCGCTCGGTCAGGTTGATTTCGCGTTGGGCACCGATACCGGCGGCAGCATCCGCGTTCCAGCGGCGTGGTGCGGCGTGGTGGGATACAAGCCGACGGGGGAACACCCCCACTGGAGCACGACAGGCGTCCTGCCGCTTTCAACAACCTGTGACCACGCCGGGCCGCTCGCGCGGGACATGCGAATGGTCGTGCGGGTGCAGGAGGCGCTGACCGGCCAGAAGGTGGCGCCCCAGGACTGGGCGGGAATCCGGGTCGGCCGGTGGCTCCCCGGGGGCTGGGTGGACGACACGGTGCGGGAGGCCACGGAGCTCTACGCTGGGCGGCTGGAGGAGCTGGGGGCCACGGTGGAAAACGTCTCCTTTCCCGAAGTCCTCGATGCTTACTCGCCCATCGTCCTGAGCGAGGCCGCGCGCGTTCATGCGGGGGCGCTTGCGCAGGCGGAGCCCGGCTTTCTGCCCTTCACCCTGGCCTCGCTGCGGCAGGGGCAGGCGCTGACGCCGGAAGAGGTGGAGGCCGCGCATGGGCGCCGTGCGGTCTACCGGGCCCAGCTCGACGACCTGCTCTCGCGCTGCGACGTGCTGCTCGCACCCGCGGTGCCCACACCGCCCCCCCTCTTCGGCCAGGACGAGGTTGCGGTGGGGGAAGGCCGCCTGCCCCTGCGCCGCGCCGTGCTGCGCCTCACCGCGCCGTTTAGCCTGCTGGGGGTGCCCACCGTGGCCCTCCCCTCCTCCGCCCCGTTCGTGGGTGTGCAGCTCGTAGGGCGCCGTGACGAGGATGACCGGCTGCTGGGCCTCGCGCTGGCTGTAGAAGGGCCGGGTCGCTAACGTGAAAAGTGGTCTCGTCCTGGCCGGTCTGCTCGCCCTGCTCTCCCCCGCCCGAGCGGAGGTGCTGCGGTGGGGCAAGCTCACCGTGACCGTCACGCCACGACCCTCCCAGAACGGCGACGCGGAGGCGCGGGCCACCGTAAAAAACGGCAGCCGGACGGTTCTGACCGTCAAGGGGTGGAACGTAGCGGCGGAACTGCAACCGCTGCGGCCCGGCGGCCAGCCCGAACTGGTCCTGTCCACCTTCTCGGGCGGAGCCCACTGCTGCTCGACGTCTTACATCTTCACGCAGGACACCGGAAGCGTGGAGAACCTCGCCATCATCGAGGGCGGAAACTACGGCGTGCGCTTCACGGACCTGAACGGCGACGGCACCAAGGAACTCGTCTTGGCGAGTGACAGCCTCGCCTCCTACGACTGGAGTTTTGCCGTGAGCCCGGCCCTGCTGACGGTCCTGGGCTGGGACGGCGTCCGGTTGGCCGACCGGACCCGCGCCTATGCCTCTCTCCCCGCGCAGGAGGCGACCCGCAACCTCCGCGACCTGCTCGGCAGCCTGGGCAAACCTGGCGCCTTCCCCGAGGAACTGCGTGCCCGGCTGGGCGGGTACTACGCGAATATGATCCTGGCCGGGCAGGGCGTGCAGGCCGAAGAGGTGCTGCGGACGCGGGTATTCACGAAGTCTCCCGCGCTGCGCGACTGGTTCCGGCAGCACCGCACCGGTCTGATCAACGCCACGTATGCACAGCCTGAGGGCCGCCTCCAGGCCGTAGGCGGCACGTCGTACCCGCTGCCGCAGCCCGACCGACCGTAAATCCCGCGCAGTGCGCCGTCAGACACGTTTCATGAGGGCTGCTTAGGCTGCGGCATGCGTTCACACGGCCCGCACCGCGTCCTGCTCGTCGCCGCGCTCCTGCCCGGTCTCACCGGGTGCGCCTTCGGTGCCTACATCGCCGCCAACACACCGCTGGAACGTGCGATCAACGGCACCTACGAGGGCATCGGAGTGGGCGGCACGGGCCGGGTGCCCTACCGCCTGATCCTGTACGTACAGGAGCGCGAAGGCCGGGCGAGCGGCGTGATCACCAATCTGGAAAGCCGTAAGGCATATGCCGTCAGCGGCAAGTTCCAGCGGGCCGGGGAGGGCGGTACCCTCGACGTGAATCTCTACGAGGACGGCGACAAGTGGCGCGGCACCCTGCGCGGCGAGATCGCCGGAACAAAGCTGAGCGGCACCCTGCGAACGGTGCTGCTGGGCAGGGAACTGCTGGGATACGTCGTGAACCTGGAAAAGCAACCCGAGGGAAACCCACCTGTCCGCGTGCCCGCACCCACCGTGCCCTGAACGCTAGAATTCCTCCCGGTCGCGGCGACCTCAGGCATAAGCCCAGGCCGCCGCGCAACAAGGCCCCGGAATCCCTCCGTCAGGCCGAGGAGAACATGATGAAGGCACACCTAATCACCTATAGGTGTTCAGTCGTATAAAGTTCAGGCTCGCGTCCAGCCGCCGATGTTCGTGATGATCTGACTGATCCCGCCCGTGACGTTGTGGACGTCCTGGGCCACGTCGGGAATGTTGCTGCCCGCCCAGAAGTTCTTCTCTTCTAGGGACCGGCTGAGCTTGTCGGCGATGATGAAACTTCCGGCGATGACGGCCAGGGCGATGATGCCCGCACCCATCAGGACATTCTTCTGCTGTTCGTTCATGTCAGTTCCCCCACCACGGGACGGTATGCAGTTGCGGGTACTTCTTGGCGGTGGCGATGACGAGGGCACTGTAGGGCCGGTTTCCGCAGCCGCATTCGGCACGCAGGACGCTCACCTTGCTCAAGCAGGCCCCAGCGCACCCATTCGCCCGGTACTTCAGCCAGTTGCCACGCCCCATGCCGTAATGCTGGAGGGTGACCTTCACGCTTGAGCTGCACTCCGGGAAGGTCCGCCGCAACCACAGCATGTAGCGAAGGCCGACCTCCAGTTGCGTCGCTGGCGATTCGACCGGCCAGCGAATGCCCACCTGCTGCGCCGCGACGCTCGTGACCTGAAGGGGACCCACCGCGCCGCTGCTGGCGTTGCGGGCGAGCAGTTGCAGGTCGCTTTCCGCCCGCGCGTGCCCGAAGGCGAGGTCAAGCGGATAGTGGAGCTCCTCGCACACCGTCACCAGGTTCACCGCGAGGGTCCGCGACGCCTGGGGCGAGAGCCGCCGCGCCGGAATCTCGGCGTAGATGGCCGCCTCGCACTGATCGATCAACCGGGAACGGCTGCTCCTCGCGGGCGGCACGCTGGGTGCCGTCGGGGTGGGGACGGTGGGCGTCGTGGGCACCCTGATGGGTGGGGTGCTTGGTGTGGGTGCCACTTTTTTCGGCGTGGCGGCGCGGTTGGTGAGCAGCACCAGACCCGCACCTACGCCACCGATGAGCAGGGCCGCCTGAGCGCCGTTCCGCCTCACACGGGCACCATCTGCACGCGGTATTCCACTCCCCCTTCTCGTGCGCGCAGCTCGGGGGCCGCACCTGGCACCGCCAGGATGTAGGCCTCACCATCCACCAGGGGGAGAGCCGTTGTCGAGCGGGGCAGCGCGCTCCGGCCTAGACGGCCCACAACACCGGAGCGGGCTACACCAGAGGAGACGAGGAGCTGCCACTGTGGAGCCTGGTTCGCGCGTCGGTCGTTGTCCTGGTCGCTGGGCATAGCGCTCCGACTACTCCACCAGATTCCCGCATGCCCGAAGGCAAAGCCCTCCGCAGGGGGCAGCGATGCCCGATTTCCACCCATGGTTACCCAGGCATCCCCAGGACCGCACATTGCCAGGCGATACAGGGTATTGGGGGCCAGCTCCACCGGCTCCGGGAATATGGGGCGTATTACATTTCCCTGAACTGTCCCCTCAGCCTCCGCCAACAGGGCCCCATCCAACACCCGGTACAGCCGTAGCACTCGCCCCTCACCATCGGGCGGATTGGCTGGATCATTTTGCAGGCGCACCCCAGCCAAGTATGTCGTGCGGTTGGGCGTCGTGAAATCACCGTAAATACCCGGCACTCGCTCCCCCACAAACTGTGCCAGTTCCAACGCCTCCGGCACCAGTGTGGCGGGCAGAAAATCAGTGGAGAGGGGGACGGGGTTGTCTGGGCCGTAGCGGCTCGCCAACCCCCGCAGCCCCAAATTGGGAGCCTCGATCCGCACACTTGTCATGGGTGAACCCGCCGTAAATGTAGCCAGGCGCACGCCCGAGGCGTGCAGGTCTGTTTCTGGACTCAACGGCAGCACCCGCAGCTGCCCATACCCCGTGGCCAGCTCGTGCGTCAGGTGCTCCTTTGTGGCGGGATCTTGGGTGTCGTGTGCTGAATACAATGGATCCGCAGTCACGTAGAGGGCCATCTGTGCCCCGGGCGTCATCCCGGCAGTTTCCACTTCGGCGTTTTTCAGAACCACCGGCACCCCACGCACGATGGCCGCGACGTAGGACACCGTCAGGCGTGTGCCCACCGCACGCACACCCGAGAGCGCCAAAAGCCCATGCACATCCAGGTCCTTGCCTTCATCTTCCATGACCGCCGCCAGTAGGCTCAGGGTGAGGAACTGGAGCAGGTCATGCGGCTCATCGAGCATGTAATCCCGCAGATAGAGTTGATTCTTCCGATTCCTCGGAAGAGCCTGCATCGTTGTAAACAGTCGCCTCATCAGGTTCCCTCAACCGTTGCTAGCCCTACAGCGGTACCGCCCCATGTCTTGCGCTCACGCACCTCTCCCCCATTTGCCAGACCGCGCCGCATCAAACGCCGCGTATTCCATAGCCGCTCATGGCCCGCCGTAGGGAGCTCAGCCAGCAATTCTGGAGGGGTATGAAACACGACCCGGCACACCGCGCAGCGCGTCACGCTGACCACCACTGGCTCAAATCCGCTCCCAGGATCAGGAACCACAACCATACGCATGACGGACTCAAGTGGAGTGATGCTGTGCGTCCGAGCTTGTTGGCCTGTATTGCGCTGCTCAGGAATAAGCTCGTATTGAATGGCTGGTTGGCTATCCCAATGTCCTTCCCAGGTCACGAATCCCACGTTGTAGGGGGGTACATATCCCCCACCCACATAGAGGCCCGCACCGACACAGTCACCAGGGGCATACGTCACCTCTGGCGATCTACCTTCCCCAAAAACCCACGATGGCCGAAAGGGAGCGTCAGCCGGATCATCGCTGATCACGGCATACCAGACATTCGACGACTCGTAGCCTCCAACCAGATGCCAGCCCTCCGGGATAGTCAGGACATGAAGAAAATTCAGGAAGGAGAAGCGCCGTAAGTGGTATTCAAACCATTTATTCAGCGCTTGCTGGCTGCTTTCCAGTGAATCACCGTAGGCGGTGTGCGTATCTGAACGGGCGAAGAGATACCCAGGGTGCCCATCCCTCTCCTGGGTCCAAATCTCCCACCATCCCGTTGTTGCGATCCCCCGCGGGCTCACATAGACTGCGCCGCCCTTCAAAAAAAATTCGGCCAGCCGCTCCGAGCGTCTCAAGGCCACACCTGCACCCAGCCACTGCCGTCGCTGCGCCGCACCTCCAGCGCGGCCAGGCCGTTATTGGGGTGACTGGCGCTGTTCTTGGCCACGTTCAGGCCCTCGCCGTTGATCATGATGCCGCCCTCGCCGCCAAAGGCCGGGCTATAGCGACCGTCGGTGAGGCGTACGCGAACCTGGGGCACATATTCGGCAGGCCGCACCAGCAGCACGCTGGTCCCCATATCCCGCACCACCGGCAGGGGATAGCTCTTCGCGGGGGCGGGGAAGGAGGAAGAGGGGCTGGTTGCGGCAGGGCTGGTTGCGGCGGTGCTGGTTGCGGCAGTGGCGCAGGCACAGGAGCCGACGAACCCGCCTGGCTAAACGCTGGATGGGGCCGCACGGCGGGCGGTTGCGTTCTCTGAAGCAAGGGGGACGGCCGGGACAACCGGGACAGCGCTACAGCGAGGGTGGGCGACGTACCGACCGCCGGAACACCAGAGGAGGACGTAGAAACGTGAGGTGCAGCCGCGGCTACCGGGGTGGGCGCAGGGGTAGGCGTGCTCGACAGCAGCTCGCTGGAGGCAACTCGTGGCGCCTCAGTCACTCCTGCGGCAGCCGGAGGCCGTGGCTGCCGCTGTCGCCACACCAGCACGCCAGCCACGCCACCAGCCAGGCCCAGCACGGGCAGCAGGATCAGCACGGGGCTCTTTTTGGTCATGGGTACCTCACTGCATGTACAGCTGGTAGAAGGCGGGACCGTCCGGGCCGGGATCGATGATCACGCGGCTCACCAGGCACGTCAGGCTGATCGTGGTGGCAGGCGGCACGGTGTGGGACGTGCTGGCCTGCCCACCCAGGCCGATCAGCGTGACCTTGAAGGCCGCGTCGCCCAGGTTGGCGTAGAAGCCGCGGCTCACCGCCCGCCCCTGGTTCAGCTGCTCAAGATCAATGTCGGCACGGGTGCCCGTGGTCGCCTCGACGATCACCGGCAGGCTGGCGAGGCGGCGCGGGGCGATCCGGGCGCTGTCGGCCACGTCCACCACGCCGAACTCGAAGTCGAGCGCGCGCTTCTGGGCCTGGGCCGCCTCACGGCCCGCCCTCACCTCGGCGTAGATGTGGGCCAGGCAGTTTTTCATGTCCTCCAGGCCGTTTTGCAGGATGGGGACGAACTTGGACAGGTCGGGGAACATTCAGCAATCCTCCAGGCGGTGGTAGAGACGGGGAGCGACCCACAGCAGCACCGTGGGCAGCGCGACGAGCGCCAGGCCCACGGCGTTCATGACCCGGCTCACGTCGCGGCCCGGCACCAGCCCGCGCAGCCCGGCCAGGTCGAGCACGACCCCGGCGATGTACAGGAAGCCGCCGAAGCCCTTGCTCCACTCGGCATAGGTGCGGGTGGTGCCGCTCAGCAGAAACAGCAGGTTCCGCACGCAGTAGACGACCAGCACCACCCGGGCGACGAAGAACAGGACGTCGAGCAGGGTCGCCATCAGTCACCGTCCCTGCCCGGCGGATCGTCGCGCTTCTCCTTCAGGCGTGCCGCCACCTCGGGCAGCCCGAAGATGGTGGCGATGACACTGCCTAAAAACAGCGACCAGGTGCTGTCCAGCGGTGCATTCCTGAAGACCGTGTTGCCCGCGAGGGCCAGCATCACGATCACCACCGCGATGACCAGCAGGCCGACCAGACGCTGCATGCGACTCCCTTTGGTGTAAACGAACGTCTTGACACACGGGCTTATTTCGCGCCCCCACACCCGCAGCCGCAGCCCTGGGCTTTGGGCTGAGGCTGGCGCGACCGAATCAGCCCGATCGTCATCACCAGCACGCCGTAGACCAGCAGGCCGCCAACGGCGGTGTATGCGCCCTGACGGATGAGCTCCATTCCAGAATCCTTCTTCACGGGTTTTTCTCCTGGGTTTCGATCCTCAGCCGCCTCGAACGACGGCTGCAACGTCACAGCAAGCTGGCCCAAGGACGGGTTTCATCGAACAGCCACGGCGGCGTACCACCCGCCCACATCACGTCCGATGCCACCCGCAGGACAGGATCCACCCTCACCGCAGGCGCGGTTGCGTTCCCCGCCTGCACGAAAGAGGAGGTCGCCGCCCCGCTCGGCAGGGGCCGCGTCTCATCAAAGATGTCTGGCGGCGTGCCCCCCATCCAGACCTTGCCCTGATCGGCCACCGGCTCCCCGACCGCGATGGCGGGCAGGCCGGAGGCCGGGCTAGGCGTGGCCGCCGGGGCCTGCTCCTGGCCCTGTCGGCGCGTCATCAGGAAGCCCACCCCCACCGCCCCGGCGGAGAGAGCCGCGAGCAGCAGCACCACGGACGCTGCGGCCCGCATCAGTAGTACCGCCCCGCAGACACGCCGAAGCCGCCCGTGCCCGAGCTGCTCCCGGCCGGGGTGAAGCCGCCCGAACTGCCCGCCGGGCTCGAGGGAGCGGCGCTTTCGCTGCCGTACTTGGCGGCCCACTGCTCCGAAAAGCTGGGGCCGTAGTACCCGAATTCACCCCGGGGCGGCAACGGGTTCTGGCCGGGCAGCACGCCGTTCACCCAGCGGTCAAACAGCGAGCCGTAGCCGTTGAAGCCCAGCCCGTTGTGCACGCTGAACTCCGGCACCTTGTCCCAGAAACTGCCGCCGGTCTCGGTGGGCACGCCTGCGCCGTCACCGGTCGGGCGGCGGCTCAGCACCACCGCACCCACCGCTACCGCGGCCAGCAGCCCCCCCGCGAGCAGCAGCAGGGTGTCGTTTGTTTTGGCTGTCTTGGCGCTCGTTTTGACGCCCTTGGCCATGTTGGAATGAGTCATGAGGTCCTCACATTCACCGGCTGCTTGTCCACGCCCAGCTCGCGCAGGTTCTGAATGAGGCTGAGCTGCTGCGCGTTCAGCTCGCTCAGGCGGGTCAGGATCGGGCGCTTCTGGTCGGCCTTACGCGCGGCCCAGTCCGCGTCCGCCTTTTCCTGATAGCCGTAGGAGAGATCGCGATATTTCCAGCATTGGTCCAGCCCGAAGAATGCGCCCAACTTTCGGCTTTCCTTGCAGTCACTCTCGTGCTGCATGCTCCAGCGCGTGATGATGTCCGCAGGCATGGGCGAGGCGTCGATCACATTGAGCTGATCGGTCAGCCGCTTGATCTCGTTCTGGGCGGTCGCCAGATCGCGCTCGAGCTGGTTGATCTTGTCGGCGCGGCGCCACTCGGCCTCTTTCTTCTGCTGGGCTTCCAGAGCCTGCTGAACACTCCAGCCGGTCCCGGCGCTGCCCACCTGGGCCACCACGCCATTCCCGACGGCGAGGCCGCCCGGCCCCGGCTGGACAGGCGGGGGGTTCACGGGCTGGGGCAGCCCCTTCCTGAGCAGCAGGTACCCGCCCACGGCTGCCCCGGCGATCACCAGGACGCCCAGCGACACACCGACGCTCAGGAGCACGGATTCACTGTCTGCCACCGCTCACCAGTCCTTTCGAATGCCCGCGTAGGCCCAGCCGGGGCCGATGTAGTCGTAATTCACCGGGCCGGTGTCGATCAGCACGGTGTCCGCGTAGCCGGTCGCCACCCCCACCTGCTGCACCGGGAGGGTGGGATCCGCCTTGGTGGGCAGCCCGACCGGCGCGCCCGTCCCCCCGGCCTTCTTGCGGGGGGCCAGCGTGCCCGCCAGGGCGACCCCGCCCACGGCGAGCACGCCCAGCACCGCGACCACCAGGACGGGCCGCCGCATCACGCCACGGCCCTGTAGGCGACGAACCCGGCCACCAGGACGCCCACGCCGATCAGCGCGAAGGTCATGGTCTGGCGCTGCTGCTCAGCCACCAGGCGGTCATGCTCGATCTGGGCCTGAATCGCCGCCGTCTGGGCGTTGGCCGCGGCTTCCGCAGCCTCCGCCTTGGCCTTGCCCGTGCCGGTGACGGCATCGACGATGTTGCTGATGGGGTTGGCGAGTGCGCCGACCGCCGCGAGCCATTCCATGCAGTCCCCCCCTTAAAGCGTCCCGCCGCGCAGCTTCAGCTCGGCCTGGGCGTTGAGCTGGGCCGCGTCGAGCACCCGGATGGGCGTGTCAAACACGGGCAGGCTCAGCTCGTGCCCGGCGTACTGGTCGAACACGACCGGCGTCCGGCTGCGCACGGCCAGCTCCAGGCGGAACTGCGGGGGCAGCGGGTACTCGCGGCCCTCCGCGCCGAAGGTGGGGGCGCTGCGGGCGTTGGTCTGATCCGTCTCGTGGATCGAGCGCAGTGCGCCGCCGAACAGCTTGGCGCTCGCCACGTCGCTGCCGAGCGGGCGAACCACGCGCAGCTCGAACTCGCCGTCACCCGTGGTGAAGTACACCGCGACGCGGGTGGCGTTGCCGGGCCGGTCCACCGTCACGGTGCCCGCGGCCCAGTCCACCGCACTCACCGGCGCGGCCTGCCAGGTTGTGCCGCCGTCGGCACTGGTGTAGGCCAGGACGTCCGGGTGGAAGAGGTTAGGAAAGGCGGCCCCCGGGCGAGTGGACCGGATCAGGGTATGCCCGGCGGCCGCCAGGTTCACCACGAAGGGGCCCGCGGCGGTGCCGCCCGCCACGCCCGTTTCAAACCGTCCCTTGAGGAAAAAGCGGAAGTTCTCGCCCCCCTTGAACAGCATCAGGTGGCCCAGCGGCCCGTCAAAATACGCGACGGTGCTCAGCAGTCCAAGCACCTGCTGGCCGGGCGTGAAGCGGTCGGCGGTCAGGCTGAGCCGCATGGCCTTCGCCAGGGGCTGGAAGGGTAAGGCCGCGTAGGTCATCAGTTCAGCTCCTCAAAGTCGATCTGCACGAAGCTCTTGCTCCAGTCCACAACCTGCGGGCCGTCCACATACAGCAGCAGCTCGTGCGCCTCCTGAATCTCGATGCCCGGGCCCACGTTCAGGTCCGCCTGGCCGATGATGGTGGCCTTGAAGTCCTCGTTGCGCTGCTGGGTGGTGTCCAGGTCACGCCAGATGCTGTAGGGCAGCGCGCGGTGGAAGCGGGGGAATTCGTCGGCGGGGCCGCGGGTGGCGACCAGCACCTTCGAGGCGCCGCTGATCTTGTTCCCGGCGGCGTCGCGCAGGTCGAGGATGATGTAGGTGCCGTTCACGACCTGGCCGCGCACCATGTTCGCGTTGTGCAGGCGGTAGACCGCGCCGCGCGGCACGGTGAGCTTGAAGACGGGCGTGGCGGTGCCCGCGACGTTGGCCGTGAGGGCGACGACGTTGGGGTTGCTCTGGCTGGTGATGCTGGTCTTGCGCATGGGTCACGTCTCCTTGGGGGTCAGCGAATGGCTGGGAAGAGGTCTTGCAGGATGTGGGCCATCGCCACGGCCGCGACGCCCAGGAAGGCGTACTGCGCGTGCCCGTTGGGGATGTACTCGATCCCGGCCACGCAACCCACCACGATCCCGAGGCGGGCGAGCTGGCGGTTGGTCCCCAGCCCGGGTGCCTCGGCCCCGGCCTTGCCGTCCGCGTCCGGCGCGTAGAACTTGAGCTTGCCGTTCTCCAGGCTGGCGATGCCGAAGGTGTCGCGCATGCTGGTCCAGAGCTGCTTTTCGAGGACCGCGCCCGCGGCCGCGCCCGCCGCCGTCGCCAGGACGCGGGGGTCAGTCAGGGTCTGGACAATGTTGCCGTCGGGCTTGCTGAGCCACTGCTGTTCTTTCATGCGTTCTCCTGAGAGGTCTGCTCGATCTGCATGGCGGCGTACTGCTGACGCACCAGCAGGCGGATCGCCTCGTGAACGGCCCGGGTCACGGCGAGGCGCTCGCACCAGTCCACAAGGGGCAGGTCCATGTACCGGCCGATGGCGGGCAGGGTGTGGTCCAGGCGCTCGACCCGCTCGAGCACGAAGGCCACCACCAGGTCTTCACGCGGGCGGCCCTGACCGTTGCCGGGAAGGGTGTTGAAGGCTTCCTGGATCCCCTCGCGGGCCAGGCGCTTCGCTTCCTCCCAGGCGCGTTGCAACACCTGCGGATTCACGCGGCCACCGCCACACGCCCACCCATGCCGTCTCTGCGAATCACCATGGTTTTCCCCCTTTTGCTGTCCCGCACGGCGTACTCCGGCAGGCCGCCGTCATCGGGACGGGCGAACGTGCTGGGGTCCGGCAGGTCGGGAAACAGCCCCTGAATGCGTTTGCGGTCGTTGAAATCACTCATGTTGAAGACGACCAGGACGTTCACCTGCTTGATGGCGAGGTGAGAGAGCGTGTCGCCGGTCGGGCTCTGGAGCGTCTGGGTGATCTTCACCAGGTCGAAGCCGAACTTGCGGCCCTCGGTCTCCAGCCGGGCGAAGGCCTTGGGCATGGCCCGCTTGGGCAGAAACAGGTGCGTCTCGTCGAACACCACCAGGACTTCCGTGAAGTCGGTGTTGTACTCGCCCAGGGTCCACAGCGCCTCGCCCAGCACCTCGAGGAAGCTCAAACAGTTCTCGCCCGGCGCAACCTCGAAATGGACGGTCTTGTGAAAGCGGATCAGGTCGGCCACCGCGTCCCTGCTGTAGGCCACCTTCTGCTGTTCCTCGCCCACGTACTCGCGGTGCGCGCAGTGGCTCGACAGCTCTTCTGTGGTGTTGATGATCACCATGTGCCGGTAGCGCCCGGTCATGGCGGGCAGCAGCTCCTTGTCGACCCAGTGGCTCTTGCCGCTGCCCGAGGAGCCGCAGACGAGCATGTTGCGGTAGCCGCGTCCGGCCATTACTCGGCGTCCTCGGGGTCTTGCAGCAGGTCGCGCAGGTAGTCGGTGGCGTCACCGTCCACCACGATCACGCGCGGGCGGGGCGGGCTCAGGAAGCCCTCGATGATCTTGAGGAGGCCGTAGGCGGCCAGGCTGGTCATCAGGATGTGCTCGGCATTGTCTCTCATGCGACGGTCGCTCCCTTTCGGGTCACGGGGTTCAGGGCGGTCTTGGCGTTCAGCAGGGCGATGGGATTGCGGAAGTACCGGGTGGTCAGGGCCTCTTCGATGGGGTCCAGTCCCTCCAGCGGGCGGGACACGCCGCCCGTCGCCGGGTTGTGCGGGCAGAAGCGCGGGTTGGGCAGCGCCTCCTGAATGACGTCGAAGTGAAGGTGAGCGTTGTCCGTGCCGCTGGTGCCCAGGCGGGCGATCAGTTGCCCCGCCTTCACGGTCTGGCCGGTCTGCACGGCGCGGCTGTCCAGGTGCGAGTAGCGCGTAAAGACGCCCAGCGCGGGATGGTGAATAACGATGTTGTTGCCGTACCCGTAACGGCTAGCAGGCGGCGTGCTGCTCACCACCACGCCGTCAGCAATGGACACGACGGCCAGGCCCATCGGTCCCAGGAAGTCAACCCCAGTGTGATAGCCGTAGCCACGCCGGTAGGTGCCGTGGGCCCAGTGGCCCAGGAAGCGCGGACCGATCCGCACGCGGTTCAGGTCCACCGGCCAGAACAGGCCGCCCGCCGCCGGAGTCGGGGTGCTGGGGGTGCCAGGCGTGGCGGGTGTACTCGGCGTGTCGGGTTGGGGGTGGGTGATGGGGTTATTCACCACTGCCTCCCGCACCCGCTCCACTGAAACCGATATTTGTCGCCGCAAGAGGAGTGCCGTGCCCAGCGCCAGCAAACCCAGCCCCAGCCACTTCTTCTGCTGGTCGGGCGGCATGTTCGAGAGGCTTAACATACTTGCTCCTGGTGGTGTAGACGCCCCAGCCCAGGACCACGACGCCCAGCGAGACGCTGAGCCACTCGGGGAGCTTGCCGCCGCCCGCCGTGAGGCCGTAGGCCGCCAGCGCGTCCGCCAGGCCGCTCGCCTGCACGCCGAACGCGACGAGGGGGTTGCTCTTGAAGTCGTCCTTGTAGGCATCGGCCAGCCCCTGGGGCAGCCCGAAGGCGGACAGCTCGGCCACGACGCCAATGATCTGCTCGGGCGACATGGGCGGCGCGTCGGGCACTTCCGGCGCGCCGGACTCGGGCGCGGGTGGGGTGCCCAGGGCCGCGTCCGCGAGGGTCGGGCCGGGGATGGGAGGCGCGGTCAGCTCTTCGGCGAGCGGCGGCGCGTCCGGCACGCTGGGCGGGGGACCGGGGGGAAAGGAGAGGATTTCAGGCGCGGCAGCGGTCATGCGTGACCTCCGGCAACCAGCCACGTCGCGGCGGGCGCGGGCGTGGCAGCGGGAAGGATGGGGGCGGGGTTGGGCGTGGCCACGCGCGTCCCCTGGGCTGCCGGTGCGGGATCACCCGAACGGCGATGCTTCACGGCTCCCGTGAGCACCAGCAGACCAGCGGCGAGCGAGCCACCCAGCGCGACCAGAACGGCCGGTTGCTTCAGGCCGCGCCGCGCCGGAGCGGGCGGGGCCTGTGTGGGTGGAGCGGTTGGGGGTACGGCTGTTGGGGAAGGTGCGGGTGCGGACGGCACCAGCGGCGCGGCCTCGATCAGTGAGCGGGTCAGGGGGTCGAGGCCGGTGAAGGCTTCGCCCTGGACCTGAGCGGGCGCGGCGGGGGGCGGAGCAGGAGGAGGCGCGGGGGGAGTGGGACGGCGGCCAGGCAGCCGCGAGGGGTCCATGCTCATCCCTTGGCCCTCCGGCTGAGGTTGCGGGTGGTGGCGTCAGCGTTCGCCAGGCTGCCCGTGACCTTTTTGCCCTCGCTGTAGAGGTCTTTCGTGGTTTCGGTCATCTCGTGCCCGGCCGCGCGCAGCTGGGCGATGACGAACACGGCCACGAAGCCCACCGCCGCGATGCCGAAGAGGCTGGTGGGTTTGTTCACCGCGTCGTTGAGGGTCTCGGCAGCGGTCGGCGGTTTGGAGGGCTCGCTGACCGCGCCGGGCGTGGTCGGCGGTGCCGGTACGGCGACCGGCCCGGCGCTCACGCCGTTCTGCACGTCTGTGGGCGTGAGATTAATCCCGAACTGGCGCAGGACTGTCGGGGTGAACAGCGCCGCCAGAATGATCTGAAGGATCATGGGGATGGCCATCAGCTCACCACCACCCACAGGAAGGCGATCCCCGTCTTGGGGTCGTAGCCCTTGCGCGGGTAGTACTTGTATCCGGCGGGCACTTTGGGCAGGGGGGCCTGTTTGGTCTGACCTGCGCTGTTGGCGTAGAAGTTGCCGCTGGGCAGCCGGATGTTGGTGATGCCCTTGGCTTTCAGCGCAGCTTCCACAGCGGGCCGCGCAAAGCGGTCCCAGAAGGTGCTGCTGCTAAAGACGAATGCCGCCGCCTTCTGCATGATCGGCGACGTAACCTTGAATTGCAGCTTGTTGAGGCCCTTCCGCAGCGTGTCAGTGCTGCCCAGGGGGACGGTGTAGATCCCCGAGGGCTTCACGGTTGCAGCGGCAGGTGCCGCCACTGCGGTCATCTGCATGGTGCCGCTCGGAGCGGTGCCGACTGGCGTATCCGTGATCATCTGATGAAGGCGTATCAGACCGAAAACACAGAATCGACAGGGGAACTTGATGTGGCATCCGCAGTGGGATGCCACTTCTTTACCGGCTCACACGCAGAAAATTAAGCCATCTTAATGGTTGAAAACGGCTACTTCTGGAGAGCCTTCAGGTACGCCTCGCCCATGTTCCGGGCGCTCGTCTGGGCGTAGATCTGGGTGGTTTCGATGCGCTTGTGACGCAGGAATTTCTGCACCTGGTCGAGCGGCATCCCCGCGTCGAGCAGGATCGTCGCCACCGAAGCCCGCAGGCGGTGGGGCGTGACCTGCTTCTGGAGCCCGGCGGCTCGGGCAGCGTCCGCCACCAGGCGCTGCACCGCGCGGGGCGTATAGGCGTCATGGCGGTTACTCTCGAACAGGTAGCCCACCGTGCGCCCATTCAGGTGGGTCCGCAGTTCCTGGGCCAGCTCGGGCAGGATGGGCACGTAACCATCACTCCCCCCCTTGGCGTGCAGGATGCGCACCTGGGGCGGTTCCAGGTCCAGGTACAGATCAGAGGGCCGCAGGTTCACGAACTCGGACACCCGCGCGCCGGTGTAGAAGAGGGTCTTGACCATCAGGCCGTAGCGCGGCGCGCGGCGGTAGGCGTGATGGATCAGCCGGTCGACCTCGCCCCGGTCCAGCCGGGCCACGGTGCGCTGCCGCTCGCGGGGTGGGGTCAGGCCCAGCTCGCGGCGGGCCTGCTCGACCGCGTGCTTGGTCTGGTCGTAGGTCAGGTGGTGCCGCCGGAACAGCCGCACCAGCTCGCGGGCCACTTCAGCAACCGCGCCAGAATGCGGCGGGCCAGAGTTCGCATTGCGTTTTTGACCGCGAACTCTGGCCCGTTTTAACGTGGACTGTGTGCCGCTCACCCCGGCATTCTAGGGGGGAAAGTTCGCAGTATGCGTATTAGGCGAACGGTTCATCCCCACCTGCGTGGGGAAGGTGCGTTGACCTGCTGGAGCAGCCGGGGCGGAATCCTGATCGACCCGTGCTTCTCCAGGTACTGGCGCAACCCCAGGATTTCGATGCCCAGCACCTTCCCGCCGCGGGCGTAGTCCACGTGGAACGCCCCGACGGTGCGGGTCTCGTGGACCTTGCCGGAGGCGAGGCGGATGTACGCGGCGTTGGCCTCCTCGTCGATGCGGATGCCGGGACCCTGCATGTTCAGCCCGCGCGCTTGGTGGTGCGCGGCTTGCCCTTGGTGCGCGGGGACACGACCTTCACGCTGACCAGCCCCTCTAGCGCTTTGTCCAGCCCAGGGTCACCGCGCTGCCCCTCGGCCCACAGCTCGGGGGCCAACTGGTGGGTGTCCCAGAAGCGGGCCTCCTCCACCTGGCTCTTGAATTTGGGGATGTCTTCCATGCGGTGGATGGTCTTCATCGGTAGCTCCGCTTCTCGGCCTCAGTCATGGGGCGGCAGTGGATGATTCGCAGTTTACCCGGGAGCGGCACAGCCACAATGTGCAGCAGCGGGCCATTGGGCTTGTCCTGGGCGAGATACCGCACCCGGTTGTCCTGCGGGTAGGCAGCCCCCTTGCCGCGCGGCCGCCCCGAGGCGGGGAGCCTGATCTTTCGTGGATCGCGCAGGGCGTTGAGAATCTGACTCACGGTGACGCCGTGCGTCAGGGCGTGGTCAACGATCTCGATTTCCACCCGCTCACCCTACCCGGCAGGCGTACTCGAACAGCGCGTCGAGCTTCAGGGCCACGCCCTTCCCGATGCCGGGCCGGTGCAGCAGGCTCGCGCCTTCCCCGATCCGGGAGTACTCGCCCAGGCTGCCGATGTGCTCAAGCACCGTGTCGGCCGCTTGGGGGCTACCCAGCAGAATCACGAGCAGCTCCCGGTCACTCAGCTCGGCGATGGGGCGCGGGCGGCGCTTGGAATACACCTGGTTGAAGCGCGCCGCGCCGGGGTTCTTGGTGGCCCGGCGATAGGGGGACCCGACGGGGATGCCACTCAAAGCACGACCTCCACGAGAAAAAACGGGGTCAACAAAAGGCCAGGAAGGGCGACAAGGTAGGGAATCACAACGTAACCCCCGCGTCTTTGGCCTCCTTCGCCAGACGGCCCAGCTTGAGGTTGAGGTTCCGCACACGGGTTTGATGCGTGCGGCGGGCCTGTTCGGTGCGTGCTGCTTGGAGCCGCTGCCGAGCCGCGTTCAGGTCATTCAGGGCCTTGAGGTGATCGGCGCGAATGGCGTCCCCACTTCGGTGCTTGCGGGTGGCCGCCTTCGCCTTGCGGGTGGCCGCGCCCCGCTTGGCCTTATCGCTGCGGTGGGCCGCACCCATCTCCTGGCTGTGGCGCAGGGCTTCAGCCTTGGCCAGGATCCGCTGTCCCTCCTCGGTGAGCAGACCATCCGCCAGGTCGTTTTCCAGCTCACGCAGTTCCTTCGCGCCCAGCTCGCCGCGCCGGTGGGCCGCGCGCGCCTCCAGGTACTGGACCCGGTACTTCAGGGGAAGACTTAGGCCCGTGGCCTCATCACGCCGATTGATCCGGGTGACAATCATGCCCTCGGTCGTCTTGGGCGCGGCCACCTTCAGCTTGAGGGGTTGCCCGTCGCGCGGCGTGCGCACAAAGCGCCCGGTACGCGGGTCTTTCCAGCGGGTGGACACCACCTGAATCGGGTAGGGATGGGCCGGACGGCGAGAGGCCGCCCCGGGCTGCGCCGCTGGCCGCTTCTCCCCTTTGCGGCGCACCGTGCCGCCCTTGAGACCGCCGCCCACCGGCCCGGTCCACCGCCAGCGCCCGCCCACCTCCTCGGCCTTGCCCTGGATGCTGAGCATGGACAGATCAAGCAGCGTGTCCTGCGCCGAGCGGCCCGTAGTCTGGGCGAGCGTTTCGGGCAGCACCGGCCCCCTGGCGGCCCGAAGGGCCTGTTCTGTGGTGGTCATGCACTCTCCTTTTCTGCAAAGAGCGAAGTTGGGTGGTTGTGGGCGCGAAAAGATGTGGCAGCCCCTTCAAGCGGCAACACGTGGGAGAACAGCGGTGAGGACGCGAAAAGTCGAGTGCTGCAACCTCTCGACAAGAGCCGCGCGGCCGCGGGCCTCCAGCTGCGCGCGGTGGCCGCCAGCGCTTCGCCCCGTTCTGCTGTCCACGTACCCACGTTCACGTCAGCACCTGGCCCTTCTCGGTCCCCAGGTCGCGGATGTTGTAGCCGGTGGCCGCGCGTGCCTCACGGTTGAGGTGGGCCATCAGGACCGCGCCGGGGTTGGTGAGGTTCTGGCCCTGCATTCGGTAGCGCTCGACCGCCTGGACACAGCGGCGCACCGTCGGCACCCCCAGATGAACGAGCGCCTTGTAGTAGCCCACGGCGGCCACCGCGTGCGTGCCCGGCGCGTCGTGGTGAATGGCGATCTGCGTGGCGAGTTCCCAGAGGTCGGGCCGCTGCACTCGCAATCTGTCTAGACAACCTTCCAAATCTCCGCCGTGCGAATCCACCCCAGCCGCCCCTTTCGTTGCCAGCGGCGCAGCGTCGAGCCACGCCTGAACCTGACCGGCGAGCGGGGCGACTGGGGACGAACGACCCTTATTCCGGGGTTCGCGGTTTTCCACAACGCCCTTTTGTTTTTGAGTTTCTAAGGGTCGTTCTTTAGTCCTCTCAAATTGAGAGGGTGAGTCCAGGACGACAAAAATCCCGTCTTGTTCCACCGGCTCCGCGTAGTACGCCTCTTCCAGCTCGGCGGGCAGGTCGGGCTCGAACATGGCGACCGTGAAGAGGGTGCCCACGTTGCGCCGCTCGCCTGCCACCTCACGCTGCACCTTTTGGGTTCGGATGAAGAGATGGGCGAGCGGGTGCCTCAGCGCCCGGTAGAAGGTCGCCACGCTCATTCCGCAGGCCCGGGCAAAGCAGTGGTCTCCCCCATCCACCTTCAACACCACCTGCTCGCGGACCTGCACCGGCTGCCCGGACGCACTCACGCGCAGGTAGCAGCGCTTGCGCAGTTCCTCCACGATGGCGATCAGGTTGCGGCCCTGCGCCCCCGAGAGCCGCCCTCCGGCAAGGCTGGTGGAGCTGATCGACGTGAGCACCTGGCCCCAGGCGGCCCCCACCGGTCGCGCCAGCGGGCTGAGGCGTTGCGTGGGCGTCCACCGGAAGACGACCGGCGTGCGGACGTGTTGCGGCTCGTAGTGCGCCAGCACGGGCTGAGCCTTGACCGACCGGCGGCCCAGGCCCAGGGCGCGCAGCGCGTCCTCACGGGACAGCAGGCGCGGGGCCGGATTGCGGTGGCGAGCCGGGATGGGGGCCGCTTCCCCCTGCATCCTCGCGGCGAACTGGGCACGCAGCAGCTCGCGGCGGGCGGCCTCCCGCTGCAACTGCGCGTCTGAAACGGCTGGCAGGCGGGAAATCACTCGAGCTCCGCCCCCTCCAGCATCCGCCCCGCCTTGCGCCGCTGGAACTGCACGGCGTGCCCGGCGCGGCGCACCAGGGCGAGCACGCGCGGATTCGTAGGGTGGCGGCGCGCGATGGCCTCCACCCGGGCGGCCAGGCGCTCGAGTTCCGGCACGTCGAGGCGCTGGCAAGCGTCAATGGCGAGGCTGGGGATGCGGTTCAGCTCGACGCAATCCACCTGGGCGGCGTTGGGTACAGCCGCGAAGGCACGGACAACGGACGTTGAATGGGTCATGGGGGAGTCCTTTTTTGACGGCCAGCACGGCAAAGAAGTGGCATCCCTATCGGGGAGCAACACCGACCTGCCAACCGGGGGCGGGTAAGGGGCAAAAGGAACGTTGTGGACGGCCCAGACGTGGCGTCCAACCGTGGATTCGGGAGGGGGTTCCGGTCCTCGACGGCCGGGTTAGGGGAAGGTCGAGGGGGAGGGTCGAGCGGGCAGCCACAGCGTTCTGCCCGCCGCGAGCTGTGGGGAACGGCCCCACCGGGGCGGGTCACGGGCCTGGCGGCTCACGGGCTGACCCCCCAGCGCCGCATCACCCAGGGGAAGAGGTAGCGGCTGCGCGGGGTGGTGTAGCCCAGCGGCTCGCTGAGGGCGCAGCGGTCGCAGCGCAGCGAGAGTTGCTGGGCGCGCAGGGCGGGCAGGGGTGTGCCCATGATCCACACGTCCTCGTGAGCGCACTTGGGGCAGCGGGCCAGACTGCGGTCAAGGGTAGGCAGGCTCAAGCCGGACCCTCTTTCCTGCTCGCGGGCGGGCTGACCGGCGGGGGCACCAGGCTCGCCGCGTACCGGGCCAATCGCTCGGCCACCAGGCGTGCGGCCTGCTCGGGCGTGCCGCCCCCCGGGACTCCCTCGATGACCACACCCGCGAAGTAGGGGCGCGGCGCGTCCTTGCGGCGGCCCCTCACGAGGCCACCTGCTCGGTCAGCGCCTGGTCCAGGGCTGCCGCGTCCTCGCGCAGCAGGGCGGGCAGATGTGAATGGCCCACCGACTCGAGCGCAGACGCTGCCAGGCGGAGGCGCTGCACCAGGACCCGCACACGCAGTTCAGGCAGGTTGACCCCCGGCGTGACCGTCGCCGCGCCGCTCATGCCCCCACCTCTCCAGCACAGTCCAGATGAGCGGCCCGCAGGCGCACCCCCGCGCGCACGGTGGCCACCGCAAGCGCCAGCAGGCCCAGCACCAGGCCGGTCATCGGCGCTGCTCCAGGTCGAGATACCGTTCGGCCTCGCTCATCTGGGCAGGCGTGGGCACCCGCACGGCCTTCTCCAGCTCCTCCGCGAGCGAGGTCAGGTGATCGGCCATCGGCAGCTCAGCCGCCAGCGTGTAGGCGTGTGCCGTGGCGCGCAGGTACAGCAGCAGGTCACGCACCAGCATGGGCGAAACGACCACGTCGGGGCAGAGGGGCGACAGCAGCACGGAGGGATAGGGCAAGGGGGGGTTAGTGCTCATCGGGTGTCTCCTGGGGGGAAGGATTTGCGTCTTTTTCAGAGTCTGGTTGCTCTAGCACTTGATTGCTAATCTTGGCCGAAAAAAGAGCCTCTATAGGGACTCCTAGGGCCTCTGCCAACGGTGCAGCAATATCTAGAGAAGCCGTCTGGATCGCGCCGCGCTCATGCTTCTGGATCGTAGAAATTTTGACCCCAGAAATCGCTGACAGCTCACTCTGGGTAAGCCGACGCCAGACCCGTAGCCGTTTGAGTTGGCTGAGCGCGTACGGATTCTCGGGCATGAACTCATACTAGAGTCTTACAGCTAGCTTTTCAATGCTATAGAGGCAAAAGGTTAGGCGGAACGCAACTCAATGTATAGCATTCTCGTACTAGCGAGCGGATGCTAGCGAACCTCCTACCTATGGCAACCCCCAGAGCGCGCAGCAAGCAGAAGGCTACCCCAGCCTGGGCCGAAGCTCTTCGCGAGCGTCGGATGAAACTCGAACTGTCGCAGGAAGAGGTTGCCGCGCGAACGGGCGACGCTCTTTCGCAGCGCACTATCTCAGCCCTTGAAACCGGCGCGACCCCTCTGGAGAAGGTGGCTATCTCACGGGTGATCAGTCTTGCAAACGCCCTGAACTGGACATTGCGCCAAATGCAGGAGGCGACGGGGATTGACCTGGGAGCTGCGAATCATGACGGTTGGACTATCGCCGGTTCCGGCCCCCAGCTCCTCACCCCTATACACAACGTCTACCGCGTCCCCGTGATCGGCCTTGCCAGCGCGGGCGCGCCCGTGGCGGACGACCAGGACGCGCGCATCATCGGCTGGGAGTATCCCGCCGCCGACGAGTACCGCCCGCACATGCTCTGCCTCCAGGTGGACGGCGAGAGCATGGACAACGGCGACACGGACGGACTGCGCAACGGTGACCGGCTGTATGTGGACACGCGTGACCTCACCTTGCAGGACGGCAAGGTGTACGTGGTCCACGTCCACGGGAATGGGATCGTGGTGAAGCGGGCGCGGCAACTCGGGAACGACTGGTGGCTGTTCAGCGACAACAGCAACTTCAGCCCCACGCGGCCCGATGAGGCGACGATCATCGGGCGGGTGTACTGGCACCAGCCGCGCGGGAAGCGGTTGTAAGAGTGCTGTGACTCACTATCTCAAATACTTCGCCCGTCATGAAAAAACTGTTTCTATTGAGTGGCCTTCTTCCTTTGCTCCTGGCTGCCTGCGGGAGCGGCAGCACAGTGACAGCACCCCCAGCCAATATCAACCCCAGTGGGGCTTGGGTCGCCACCGAGACGGTCAATGGTGTTCAACGTGCCTGGGACATGAACATCAATGCTGTCAATGGTTCGTGGTCTACGACCTCACTGTGGCAGGGAAGTTCTGGAATTATCGATATTCTCAGTATCTCAGGGACTTACACGCCTTCGACCGCCTATCCCCTCAACAGCAACATAACGGTTCTCCAAATGGGAGACTCCGCCTGCAAGGTGGACGGCATCTCATACATCCTCAAATCCGTTGTGAGCGGTCAGTTCGTGTCGAGCAATCTCTACAAGGGGACGGAGGATCATTTCGTGTGCGAGAACGGCGGCTTCGTCTACAAGGGGTCAGGTACGTTCGCAATGACGAAGAACTGAAGGAAGCCGCAACGTGTGGGGAGGGGGGGTGTCCACTATGACCTCTCCCCTCCCCGCCGCCATCTACCTGCGCGTGTCGGGCAAGCACCAGGCCGAGGGCCGCTTTGGGCTGGCCGCCCAGGAGCACGAGTGCCGGGCGTATGCGGCGCGTGTGGGCCTGCGGGTGGCGCGGGTGTACGTGGACGTGATCAGCGGGGCGCGCGACGAGCGGGCACAGTTCACGCAGCTCCTCGCGGACGCGGCGGGGTACTCGGTGGTGATCCTGGGTGTGCAGGACCGCCTGGCGCGTGATGTGCCGCTGTCCTACGCGATGCTGGGCGCACTTCAGCGGGCTGGGCTGCGAGTCCACAGCGCCCTTGAGGGGCCGCTCGACCTGGAGGACGACGGCCATGCGCTGAATTTCGGCATCCGTGCCGTGATCGCTGACCAGGAGCGCCGCCGCATCACGGCGCGGATGTACGGCGGCAAGCTGGCAAAGGTGCGTGACAGGGGCCAGCCGGTCGCGCCCATCCGGGCCTACGGCTGGAAGGACGGCGCGCCGGACCCCGAGACAGGGGCGCGCGTGGCCTGGATCTTCGAGCAGGTGGAACGGCGCGGGCTGAACCAGGTGCTCGACGAGCTGGAGCGCCTGGGCGTCCCCTCCCCCACGGGGCGGCCACGCTGGGGCAAGACAGCGCTGCTGAACCTGATCCGCAATCCGCTCTACCGGGGCGAGTACGGCTACGGGCGCAAGGGGGAGCGCCTGACGCTGGCGGTGCCTGCGCTGGTGACCCCGGAGCAGTGGGCGCGCACGAACGCCGCTGTTGCGCGCCGCTTCAAGGGGTCGGGGCGGGCTGGGACACTGGCGCACATCTACCACCTTCAGGGGGTGGCGCGGTGCGGGGAGTGCGGCAGCACCATGAGTGCCCACAGCCCCACGCCCAGAGACGGGGCAGTACGGCACCGCTACTACCATTGCCGGGGCACGCTGAAGATCGCCGGGAGGCGCTGCGAGCACCGGCGGTCCTATCCCATCGATGTGCTGCACCAAGTCGTTGCTGAAGGGCTAGCCGTGCTGCTGAGCGAGCCCAAGTTGCTTGCCGAAGCTGTGGCCCGCGGCGTACACGAGCGGCCCGGATCGGGGCCAGGAAGAGTGGCCACGGAGCTCGCTCGTCTCGATGCGGAGTGGGAGCGCTGGAAGGGTGCACTGCGCGCCGGAGCGATCACGCCGGAGGAGCTGGCCGCCGAGCGCCGCCGAATTGATGCCGCTCGCGCTGCCCTCAGCACGGTCGAGGCACCGACGCCGCTTGACGTGGAGACATGGGTAGCTCGGACAACTCGGGCAGTGGCTGACCTGCCCCTCGGTGAGGCCTTGAGAGTCGCCGGAATTGGGGTGCGCGTCCATGCAGGCGGCGCGGTAGAATTCGTAGTCACGCCCTGAGGACCAGGGCAATGCCAGGCCGCAGAATCCCTCTGTTAGGCTGAAGGAGTTGGTTTATACGCGTGCACACCTAATCACCTACGGCTGCCAGATGAATGAGTACGACACCCATCTGGTCGAGTCGCAACTCGTGAGCTTCGGCGCGGACATCGTCTCCAGCGTGGACGAGGCCGACTTCGTGCTGATCAACACCTGCGCGGTGCGCGGCAAACCCGTTGAAAAAGTTCGCTCGCTGCTGGGCGACCTGCGCAAGCAAAAACAGCAGCGCCCCCTCGTGGTGGGCATGATGGGCTGCCTCGCGCAGCTCGAAGAAGGCCAGCAGATCGCCCGCAAGTTCGAGGTGGACGTGCTGCTCGGGCCCGGCAGCCTGCTCGACATCGGCAAGGCGCTGGAGGCCAATGAACGCTTCTGGGCGCTGCACTTCCGTGACGAGCTGCACGACCACATCCCGCCGCCCCCACAGGGCAAGCTGCAAGCGCACCTCACGATCATGCGTGGCTGTGACCACCACTGTACCTACTGCATCGTGCCCAAGACGCGTGGCCCGCAGGTCAGCCGCCACCCCGACGACATCCTGCGCGAGCTTGACCTGCTGCTGGCCGCCGGAGTCCAGGAGGTCACGCTGCTGGGCCAGAACGTGAACGCCTACGGCGTGGACCAGGGTGCGAAGCTCGCGGGCTATCCTTCGTTCGCAGATCTGTTGCGCCTGGTGGGCAAAAGCGGTATCCGGCGCATCAAATTCACCACCAGCCACCCCATGAACTTCACCGAGGACGTGGCCGCCGCGATGGCCGAGACGCCCGCCGTCTGCGAGTACGTGCATCTCCCGGTGCAGAGCGGTTCCAACCGAGTGCTGCGCCGCATGGCCCGCGAGTACACCCGCGAGAAGTACCTCGGTCACATCGCGGAGATCAAGCGGCACCTGCCGGACGTGGTGCTTGCCACCGACATCATTGTCGGTTTTCCAGGCGAGACAGAAGAAGACTTCCAGGAGACGCTCAGCCTCTATGACGAGGTGGGTTATGACTCCGCCTACATGTTCATCTATTCCGCTCGTCCCGGCACGCCGAGCTACAAGCACTTCGCGGACCTCCCCCGCGAACTCAAAACCGAGCGGCTCCAGCGCCTGATCGCCAAGCAGAAGGAATGGAGCGCCCGCAAGAACGCCGCCAGGGTCGGCACCATTCAGGAAGTCCTGCTGCGCGGCGACGCCCATGACCCCGGCTTCCTCGAGGGCCATACGCGTGGCAACCATCCCACGGTCGTGCCGAAGGCGCTGGGCGCGAGCGGCCCGGGCATCTATCGGGTGCGCATCGAACACGCCACGCCGCACATGCTGTACGGGCGGCTCATCGGTGCCGACGGGCAAGACCTCCCGGAACTGCCGAAGTTCAACCCCGAGGCGGCGGCGCTGAGTAACCCGCTTCAGATGGTGTAGACGCAAAAGGGCCGGGGTGCAGATGCTCCGGCCTTCGCCCCTTCAGGGGAGCGTGAGCGTCAAGGCCGAGGTCGCCACGTTCAGCGTTCTCACCGCGTCCGCAGGTTTGCCCTTTTCGACGAGGCGCACCTTTGGCCGGGCCCACGCCTGCAAGGTGTACGTGCCGGCGGGGAGGTCCAGCGTCAGTGCGGCGGAGACGCGCTCACCCGGCCGCAACCGCTGCGGCAACGCGGGAGCCGTCAGACAGGGCTGGTCCTCGTTCGTGACGCTTCTGCCCGTCGCCGCGGGGAGCAGCGTGTATCCCGCCGTGAAGGGCCGGGGGCAACGGTCCTCCAGCAGCACGTCATACGGCCCCAGGTTCACCAAGGACACGGTCAGTTGTCGGCCCTGCACGGTCGCCTGCGCCGCCAGGTTCGATCGGGGCGTGACGGCGGGCGCACAGGCGGTGAGCAGGCCCAGCAACAAACCTCCGGCAAGTCTTCTCATACGACCAGCATGGAGCCCGCCGGTGCCTCCTGTATTTGTGTTCGCCTCACGTTCCCTCAAGGCCGCATCACCCGCGCATCAGCTTCATCCACGAGAGTGAGGCTTATGAAAAAGGTGTTGCTGGGAGCGGTAGGGCTGAGTGCGGTGCTGGCGAGTTGCACGGGCGTGGGTGTGGCGTACGAGCCCGTCACCATCACAGCGATCAACTCTTTTACCTCCGACTACTACCGCGTCGTGACGGACCCGACGACCGGGCAGCCCCGGAACGAATACGTCATCTGCTCTGACCGCCCCACCACCGTCTACATGGACGTGAGCTGGAACGGGCCCTTGAGCCGCCTGGACGCTCGCTTCGAGGGGGCGAACAGCGGCGAGGCGACAACCAAGACGACCGGCACCTTCCCGGCCGACATCAGTGGCCGCGATACCTTTACCTATCAGTTCGCTGCAGGAGCTGCCCCCCTCAGCGTCAGCAAGGGGAGCGCTCTGGGTGCCCAGAAGCTCAAGGGGCAGGCGATCATCGTGAATCCGGTGAACAAGGGCACCACCTATGTCACCGTGTGGGGCTACAACCCCAATGGCCTCAAGAGCAACGAGTACGACGCACCCGGCGGGATCCCGGTCGTTACCTGCGGCTGAGCACCTCCAGCATCCCTCAAGGCCGCCCCACGCGAGGCGGCCCCTTTGCTTTTCTCCTCAGCGCGTGCCGTACTCCTGCGTATCGCTCACCGCGCCGCTGCGGCCACTCGTATTCCCGCTGCCGGTCATCAGCAGGCCGAGCTGCGTTTCGGTGGCGGTCGCAGCGTCCACCTCGCCCACGATTTTCCCCTCGTACATGACGAGGATGCGGTCAGAGAGGTTCATCACCTCGCCCAGATCGGCGCTGACAAGGAGCACGGCAAGGCCCTGATCGCGCGCCTCCACGATGCGGGCGTGGATAAACTCGATGGCGCCGATGTCCACGCCTCGGGTGGGCTGCGAGGCCACCAGAATCTTGGGCTGTTTGCGCATCTCGCGCGCCACAATCAGTTTCTGGGCGTTTCCGCCGCTGTAGCGCCCCGCGTGCAGGGTGGTGCTGCGGGGGCGCACATCGTACTGCTCGCTGAGCTGGCGGGCATTTTCCTCGATGGCCTCCAGGTTCAGAAAGCCCAGCGGACCCGCGAAGGGGGCGCGGTCATGCTCGCCCAGGATGTAGTTTTCGGCGGTGGTCATGTCGAGCACCAGACCACGTTCGTTGCGGTCTTCGGGGATATGCGAGACACCCGACGCCTCCACCTCACGCACGCCGCGCGCGGGACGACCCAGGTACGTGATCTGGCCGCTGTCGACGGGCAAGAGGCCAGTAATCGCCTCGACGAGTTCGCTTTGTCCGTTTCCCTCTACGCCTGCGATCCCGACGATCTCGCCCGCGCGAACCTGGAAGGAGACGCCGTCTACAGCGTTCCCGTGGGCCCCCTTGACGGTGACATTCTGCACGTCGAGGGCCACCTCGCCGGGCCGAGCGGGGCTTTTTTGCACCTTGAGCGTGACGTCACGGCCCACCATCATGCGGGCAAGGGTCTCGGTGGTGGCCCCCTGGGCGGGAATCGTCCCGATCATCTTGCCGTCGCGAATCACGCTGATGGTGTCACTGATGTGCAGCACCTCGTGCAGCTTATGGGAGATAAAAATGACGGCGTTGCCGCTGGCCGCGTACTGGTGTTTCAGGAAGTCAAAAAGTTCGTCCGTCTCGGTCGGCGTGAGCACAGCGGTCGGCTCGTCGAGAATCAGGATGCGCGCGCCGCGGTAGAGCGTCTTGAGGATTTCCACCTTCTGCTGAAGGCCCACCGGGAGATCACCGACCAAGGCGTCGGGGTTGAGGTCAAAGTTGAAGCGCTGGATCAGTTCGGCGACCCGCCGCCGGGCACCCGCGTAGTCGATGGAAGTCCCCGCTCTGGGCTCGGCCCCCAGGATCACGTTCTCGGTGACCGTCAGGGTATCCACCAGCATGAAGTGCTGAAAGACCATGCCGATGCCGCGCGCAATGGCTTGCGAGGGGTCACTGAGCTGCACAACTTCGCCGTCCACCACGATTTCACCGCTGGTGGGGGGTTGCGCCCCGTACACGATCTTCATCAGGGTGCTTTTGCCCGCGCCATTTTCTCCGCACAGGGCGTGGACGCTGCCCCAGCGCACCTGCATAGAAATGTTGTCGTTCGCCAGCACCAGCGGAAAGCGTTTGGTGATGTTCCGCAGCTCCAGCGCGTACTCGGCGTTGTGCCGCACCTCACGGAGCACGTCGTTCGTCGGGGCCGTCATGGGCTTCAGTGTAGCGCTGCGCCTCCCCTGGCTCCGACCAGGCCGCAAGCCTCACAATGAACACTCGTGGAATCCTTTTGGCTGGCGGTCACGCACCTGGGCCGTGACGAGGTGTTTATCGTGGTGCTCGCGCTGTATACCTGGCTGGTCAACCCCAGGGGCGGGCGGAATCTGGGTGTCGCCTTTGCCCTCTCGTACCTGGTGAATACGGCCCTCAAATTCGGCCTAAACCTCCCCCGGCCCTTCTGGGCTGACCCCACTCTCGCCAGCGAAGCGGCGCAGGCCACGGCAGGTGGGCCTGGTCTACCCAGCGGGCACGCACAGATGGCGGCAACGCTCTGGGGCGGGATCGCCGCGCAGGTCGGGCGGGCTGGCATGTGGGCCGCAGCCCTGCTCCTGATCGCCCTGATCGCTGTCTCACGCCTGGTGCTGCACGTTCACTACCCCAGCGACGTGATCGCCGGACTGCTGTTGGGGGCAGCCTTTGCCGGGCTGGCGGCGAGGGGGCACTTCCCGCAGAAGGGCGTGTGGCGCGGGGTGATTCCGCTGCTGCTCCTCGGCCTGGCTGCCTTCCTCCCGGTGGGAACGCCACGTGAGTACGGCACAGCCCTGGGCCTCCTGGCGGGCTTCTGGTTCGCCCGGCCGGATTTCCGGGTGCCGCGGGACTGGGGCAGCCGCCTGGTCGTGGGCCTGCTGGGCCTCGTGGTCGTGTTCGCCGTGTACTTCGGGTTGGCCGCGCTGCCGCAGGCCCTGAAGGACATCGGGCTGGTGCGCGGTCTGCGCTACGCGCTGCTGGTGCTCGTCGCCACCGAGCTCGTGCCCCTGCTGCTGCGGCGTTGGCTGCCGCGCGCTGAAGCCAGCCCTACGCCGTTCGCCGAAGGCGCGCGATAAAAAAGCCGTCGAGGCCTGCTTCGGGCACAGTCAGGACGCCCTCTCCGGCAGGCACATGGGGCACCTCCAGGCCGGGAACCGCTTCGGGCGTGAATTCCGGGTGCGTGGCCAAAAAGTCGCGCAGCACCCGTTCCCCCTCCTGCCGGGTAACGCTGCACACGCTGTACACGAGCACGCCACCCGGTGCTACTGCGGCTGCGGCATTGGGCAGCAGGCGGGCCTGGAGGGCGGCCATCTCCTCCACCGCCTCCGGCGTCAGGCGCAGCTTGATTTCGGGATGGGCGCGCAGGGTGCCCGTGCCGGTGCAGGGTGCATCCAACAGCACCAGGGGCGCGGGCGGCAGGTCCAGCGGCTGGGTCAGGTCGTGGGTCAGGAGGTCAGCGCGCAGCCCCAGACGCTTGAGGTTCGCACGGGCCGCCTCGTGCTTGCGGGCGATCACGTCCACACTGGTCACCCGTGCCCCCCGCGCCGCGAGCAGGGCAGCCTTGACCCCCGCACCCCCAGCAAGGTCGAGCACCCGCCGCCCCTCCACGTCCCCCAGGGCGTCCACTACCGCCATACTCGCGGGGTTGATGGGCTGGGCCTGACCGCAGCGGTAGGCGGCACTCTCCCGCAGGGGCCGCGCGAGGACCACCCGGTCTACACCCTGCGGGCCAGGCTCCACGACGCTTCCTTCCGCCTCTAGGCTCCGTACACCTGCTGAAGACAGGCTCAGCCAAAGGGGCTGGGGCTGCAACTGATCGGCCAAGACGGCCTCGGCGCGCTCCCCGTACGCTCGGCGGAACACGTCGATCAACCAGCCGGGGAGGGCGTAGCGGGTCTCCTCGGTCTCGGCAGGGCGCGCCACGCGGCGCAGCACCGCGTTCACCAGGGCGGGTGAAGCCAGGCGCGCCATCCGGGCGACATTCACGTACTCACTCACCACGGCGTGGGGCGGCGTGCCCAGCACCAGTTTCTCAAAAGCTCCGGCGAGCAGCAGCGCGCGCGCCTTGGGGGGCGTCTCGCCGCGCAGCAGGGGGGTCAGGGCCGCGTCCAGCAGGAGCACGTACCGCAGCGTTCCATACACGAGGTGCGTCGCCAGCCCCGCGTCCCGCGCCGGAAGCCGCGCCTCTGCCAGGGCCGCGTCCAGGGCGGGGGCCGCGAACGTCTCGCCCGTCAGCACCCGTGTCAGCACCCGCACGGCGAGCGCCCGGGCCGGGTTGAAGGTGGGACGGGAGGCAGTCACCGGGGCAGGATACTCGATGGACGCAGACGAGCGGAGACCGCCACACTCCCCTTAGACCTGGCGCCCCTCCACCGGCCGCACCCGAGGCCGAGCAAGCAGCGTCCACACGAGCAGCACGTACAGGATGCTCCCGCTGAGGAGGTAGGGGGCGGCGTGCCCGGCCGTCTGGTACAGGCCGGTGCCCAGCAGGGGACCGGTCATGCGCCCCAGCGCGAGGGCACTGCTGTTGAGGCCAGCGACGGCGCCCTGCTGATCCGGCCCTACACTGAGGGAGAGGGCCGCGCTGAGGCTGGGGCCCAGGATGGCGCTGCCCACCCCGATCACGCCGAGGGCAGCGGTGATCGTCCAGTAGTGCCCGCCCAGGGGCAGCAGAAACATGCCCGCACCCATCACCAGCAGCCCGGCGGCGATCAGGGGACCGGGCGCGTACTTCTTGCCCAGGGGCCGCATCGCACCGCCCTGTACGGCGGCGGCGAGAAACCCGAAGATGGCGAGCATGCTGCCGACGGTTCGGGCCGTCTGCTCGGCCGAGAGGCGCAGGGTATCCTGCACATAAAAGGCGATGGTCTGTTCCATCCCGACGCTGGCCAGGGTGTAGAGCGCGCTGACGGCCAGAAACAGCAGGATGGCGGGCTGACGCAGCAGCGCGCGGCGTTCGCCGGAGTGAGCGGGCGCCGTTCCTGCTTGGCGCGTTTCCGGCAGGGTGAAGAGGGCAGCGAGAGCCGTGAGCAGACCTAACCCCGCACTAAAGAAGATGGGCGCCGTCAGACCAAAGCCGGAGAGCAGGGCCCCCAGCGCGGGACCAAACACCACACCCAGGCCGAAGGCAGCGCCGATGAGCCCCATCGCGGCGGTGCGGTCCTTTTGGGAGGAGAGATCGGCCATCATCGCCTGTGCGGTCGGCAGGGTGGCGCTGGAAAGGACCCCTCCCAGAAGGCGCGAGGCCACGAGCAGCGCAAAGAGGGCGCCGCCGGTCAGCAGGCCCTTTGCGCCGAGCAGAGCGAGCACCCCGAACAGCCCGAAGCTGAGGGAAAAGCCGATCAGGCCCAGGATCAGGACCGGTTTGCGGCCCACACGCTCGCTGCGGCTTCCCCAGATGGGCGAGAACACGAACTGCGCGAGGCTGTAGGCGGTGGAAAACCAGCCGATCTGCGTCTCCGAGAGCCCCAGTTGCCGCCCCAGCGGCGCGATGATTGGAAACAGCACCGAAAGGCCCAGCATGGCGATAAAGATGGTCAGGAACAGAATCAACTTGGGGTTCCCGCGCTGACGGGGCGGAGAGGCAGTCATGGGCAGAGTCTAGCACTGACCTGACCGCTCGGTCAGGCGGCGAGCGTGGGCCTTTTTCAATGGCCAGCGTGCCTTCTGAGCTGAGGAAACAGCAGTCGAGGGATTGTCAGGATTTTCATCCCCGTCTATACTTTTTAAGAGCCACCGAAGAAGAGAGAAGCTAATCCGCCGCCTTCTGCCCGGCGACGCCCTATGGTTCCCGCCGTCTCTCTTGGTATGGCTCATCAGCTTAGGCAGGTCAAGACCACTCTGGAAGCGGTTCAATGGCCGCACCTCAAGGAGTCAGCATGAAAAAAGCCCTCACGATCCTGTCTCTCGCCCTGCTGGGCAGCGCCCATGCCGCCACCCTGACGCTGTGGACCCACTACGAGCCCGCGGGCGAGGTCGGGTGGGTCAAGGCCCAAGCTGCGGCCTTTGAGAAGAAGACCGGCCACAAGGTGAATGTCGTGAGCGTGCCTTTCGGACAGATCACCGAAAAGTTCATCCAAAGCGCCCCCAAGGGCCAGGGACCGGACCTGATCGTCACCCAGCCCCATGACCGCCTGGGGCAGATGGCCGCTGCCGGCGTCATCGAGCCGCTCGACAAGTACGTGACCAGTCGCTCGGACTACGACAAGACGGCGCTGAACGCCTTGACGTACAAGGGCAAGCTCTTCGGGCTGCCGCTGTTTGCCGAAGCCGTCGCGCTCGTCTACAACAAGAATCTGGTGCCCAAGGCGCCGACCACCTGGGCCGAATTCCTCAAGGTCGCGCAGGCCAATACCGGCAACGGCAAGTTCGGTTTCATGTCCCAGCTTGAGGAGCCCTACCGCTCCTACGGCTTTGTGCACGCCTACGGCGGGTACGTCTTCAAGAACAATAACGGCACCCTGAACATCAAGGACGTGGGGCTAGACAATGCCGGAACGGCCAAGGCGCTCGCGTTCCTGAATGACCTGCGCTACAAGTACAACCTCGTCCCCGAAGGTGTAGACGCGGGCGCCGCCAAGAGCGCCTTTGTGGACGGGCGCCTCGCGATGCTGTACACCGGGCCCTGGGACATGGGCGATATCAAGAAGGCGGGCATCAACTACGGCATCGCTGTCTTCCCCACCCCGCCCGGCGCAACCGGCAAGTGGAGCCCCTTCGTGGGCGTGCAGGGCATCGTGATCAACGCCTACTCCAAGAACAAGGCGGCCGCAGTCGCCCTCGCCCGGCAGATGACTTCTGCGGATGCGCAGGTCGCCTTTAACAAGGCGGGCGGGCGTATCCCGGTGAGCCTCGCAGCGCGCACCCGTCTCAAGGCCGATCCGGTGGTCGCCGGCTTCGGCAAGGCGATCAGCGTTGGTACCCCTATGCCCAACGTGCCCGAGATGAGCGCGGTGTGGGGCCCTTGGGGCGCGGCGACGGCCCAGGCCGTGCAAAAGCCCAACCAGCCCTACGCCGACCTCCTCAAAAAAGCCGTCGCCGAGATTCAATCCAACATCAAGTAAGGCAGGAGCACCGGCAGACCGCAGCGGAACGGAGTTCACCTCCCGTCCGCTGCCTTGCTCTTCTCGCCCCCGGCTGACCGTTTCGCGCCCTTTAGCTTCAGCCGGGGGCGCCGTTGCGCGCTTATGCCTGGTTTCCCAAGGAGGCTCGCCTTCATGACCGTGACTCTGTCCTCTGCGCCCCGGAAGCCCGCTCCTCCTCAGGGGACGCGCAGCGCCCTGCTGGCCATCCTGGTGCTGGCCGTGCTGCTCGGCGGCGCGGCGCTGCTTGGTTGGCTGCTCTCCGGCCTGACGGCCCGGGTGTTTCCCTCCGCACCGCCCTTTATGATCCTGGTGTACATGCTGGCGATTCTGGCAGGAGCGATGCCGCTCGTGGCCCGGGCTTTTCCCTGGATCACCAACTGGTATTACCTCTTTCCTGCCCTGGTGTTTCTGGCGGCGTTCACCGTGCTGCCGGTGGTGCTGACGGTCAACTACGCCTTTACCAACTACAGCGGCGAGAACAGTGGCAATCCTGACTCAGCGGTGCGCACCGAGGCGAGCCTCAGCCCGGACCGCCGAACGGTCACCCTGGCCGAGACGCCCGAGGCGGACTCGACCCCGGAGTACCTGCGCTGCAAGCAGGCCAACTGCGCCGGGGACACCATCGCCCTGCTCGACCAGACCGCGGCCACACCCCTGGTCGCCAAAATCTCCAACGTGACAGGCCGGGCCGTCACCCTCGCTGCCCCGGTGCCCGAAACCTTCCAGGTCGCCTCTGCGACCCGCATCAACCGCTACGAGTACGTTGGGCTGGCCAACTTCCGCGAGATCTTTGCCAAGGCGAGCAGGGCCCTGCTGCCCGTTTTCGTCTGGACCGTGGTCTTTGCCCTGAGCACCGTGGTCCTCAATGCCCTCGCGGGCTTGATCCTGGGGATTTTGCTGTACAACAAGCGGCTCAAGGGCCGCAACATCTACCGCACCCTGCTCTTTTTGCCCTGGGCGATTCCTACGGTGATCAGCGTACAGATGTGGGTGGCGCTTCTCAACCAACAGTTTGGCATCGTGAACAAGACGCTCGGGCTGCTGGGCCTCACGGCCGTGCCCTGGCTGGGTGACCCGCTGTGGGCCAAGATCAGCATCCTGCTCGTCAACCTCTGGCTGGGCTTTCCCTACATGATGACGGCCACGATCAGCGCGCTGGGCACCATCAGTGACGATCTGTATGAGGCTGCGAGCATCGACGGGGCCAACCGCTGGCAGCAGATTCGGGACATCACCCTGCCCCTGCTGCGCAGCTCCTTTACGCCCATTCTGCTCTCGGCCTTCGCCTTTAACTTCAATAACTTCGGCATCATCTACCTGCTCACCCAGGGCGGCCCGCCCCAGGAAGGCCGAGAGAGCACCGCCCAGAGCACCGACATCCTGCTCTCGTGGGGGTACAACACCGCGTTTGCGTCCTCGGGCGGTCAGAACTACGCCCTGGCGAGCGCCATCGCCCTGATTATCTTCTTCCTGACGCTCGGCATCAGCCTGGTGAACTTCAAGGCGGCGGGCGTCTTCGAGGAGGCCCGGAAATGACCGTTCCTCCTCAGAAACCGGCCGATCTGCCCCCTGGCAGCTACATTCACCGCGAACCCGGTCCCCTGCGCCGCGCCCTGCCCTGGCTGGTGCTGGCCGCGTTGGTGCTGGGCCTCGTCACGCTGGGGTACTTCCTGGCGCGGAACATGGCGGGCCGGCCCAAAAGCTTCACCATCTACTTTGTCGAAGGCGGCTGGAAGCGCTTTCTGCTGGGGCTTCTGGCCGCCTGTGGGGTCTTGGCCCTGACGAGCCTGATCGGGCAGCGGTGGGGCCGCTGGCGCACCGGACGCAGGATCAGCTATCTCGCCGTGCTGGGAGATCAGCTCACGCACCTCTTTCTGATTCTGGTTGTGCTCGTCGCCGTCTACCCGATTTTTTACGTGTTGGTGGCGGCCTTTGACCCGCGCAACAGCCTGTTTGCCTTTCCGGACTTCGGCAACCCCAACATCTTTTACCGCACCGGGCTGCTGCCCAATCTCCAGGTGCTGAGCCTGGAAAACTTCAGGCGTCTTTTCGACGGCGTCGTGATTCCGGGCTGGCAACTGCTGCTGGCCGGGGTAGCGGGGGCAGCGCTGGCCGTGCTGCTGCTGTTCACACTGTCTCGCCGCTTCGGACGGGAGAGCGCGGGGCAGTCCAAGGTGCGGACCTGGGCGCTGCGCGTACTGACCGTGTCGCTTGCGCTGCTCGTGGTCTTCATGACGCCCGCGCAGTTCACCGGCCAGGGCAACGAGAGCAAGTTCCTGCTGTCGGTGCGCAATACCCTGCTGGTGTCGGGGCTGACCGGGCTTCTGGCCATTTTGCTCTCCACCACCGCCGGGTACGCGATGGCCCGGCTGCGCTTCCCGGGCCGCTTCGAAGCCCTCCTCTTCTTTATCTTTATTCAGATGTTCCCGGTCTTTCTCGCGCTCGTCGCGGTGTACACGCTGATGGTGCTGCTGGGCCTGAACAATACCTTTACCGGCTTGATCCTGGCGTACTCGGGGGGCGCCATCGCCTTTAACACCTGGATTTTCAAGGGCTATGTGGAAAGCCTGCCCGAGTCGCTGGAGGAGGCCGCGATGGTGGACGGCGCGACCCGCTGGCAGACGTTCTTGCGGGTGGTGCTCCCCCTCTCGGGCGGGATGTTGGCCTTTATTTTTCTGAACCAGTTTATCGGCACCTACGCCGAGTTCATCCTGGCGAACGTGCTGCTGACCGGCGTGGAAAAGTGGACGGTGGGCGTGATGCTGCTGAGTTTTACCAGCGGCCAGTTCGCCACCAAGTGGGGCGTGTTCGCCGCTGCCGCTACTCTGGGTGCCCTTCCCATCGTCGCCCTCTTCTACGGCTTTCAGCGCTACTTCGTGGGCGGCGCTGTGGCGGGCGGCGTCAAGGAGTAACGTTGGCGGCTTCGTCTTCTGGCGCTGGCTGAGGGTGCGGCGCTTGGGCGAGCGGCAGGAGTCTCAAGTTTCCGGCATAGCCCCATCCTGCTGGCGCAGCAGCCGAAAAAAGACCCGCACCACCTGCGGGTCAAAGTGGCGGCCCGCTTGTGCCCCGATCTCCTGCAGGGCCGCTTCCCACGACCAGGCCGGCTTGTAGGGCCGCGCACTCGTGAGGGCGTCAAAGACGTCACACACTGCAAAAATACGTGCGAGGAGGGGAATTGCCTCGCCCGCCAGGCCATCGGGGTAGCCCAGGCCGTCCCAGCGTTCGTGGTGGTGCCGCACCACGCCCAGCGCCTCGGGGCTCAGGCCGGGGATATGCCGCGCGATGGCCTCACCGGCAACCGCATGCTGCTGCATCAGCGCCCACTCCTGCGGGGTCAGGGGGCCAGGCTTGAGCAACACAGCGTCGGGCACCTGCACCTTGCCCAGGTCGTGCAGGTAGGCGCCGTCCCGCAGGGCACGCTGCTGTGCCGGCGACAAGCCCAGCGCCGCTCCCAGCGCAGCGGCAAGCTGCACGACCCGCGTGGTGTGGCCCCGCGTCTCAAAGTCGCGGGCCTCCAGCGCCAGGCCCAGCGCCAGCAAGGTGCCCTCCCGGGCGTCCTCTAGGGTCTGGACGTGTGCGGCGCGCTCCAGGGCCGTCACCGCGTGTGCCCCCAGGGTCCGCGCCAGATGGGCGTCATCCTCCCCAAAGGGCTGCTCCCGCGTGACCACAAGCACGCCCCAAAGCCCCGTCTTCCCCAGGAGCGGGGCGGCCAGCATCGCGCCGGAAGACAGGAAGGCGGGCCGGTAAACACGCTGGTCCTCGCGAATGTCCGCGACCCGCAGCACGTCCCCCGCAGCCACCGCCGCCCAGGAGAGCCCCCTACCACGCGGCAGAGTCACGTTTCCTTTCCCCTCTGGCAAGCCCAGGATGTGCCGGGAGGTGAGGACGTCCCGTTCCCGGTCATAGGCGAGGTACACGACGTACCGGGCGTCGAGCAGCGGCGAGGTCATGGCCGTCATGGCCGAGATGATCGCGTCCGCGCTGCTCGCGTCCCGCAGGGCCGCCGTTATGCGCGCCAGCGCCTCCAGCTCGCGGTGTCGGCGCGCTTCCCGTTGTCGCCGCGCGCGCGCCCCAAGCAGCACGGCCATCTGCGCCGCAAAGTCAGACACGCGGGCCAGCGCCTCTGGTCCAAAGGCGTCCTCCGCCGAGAACCGGTCGAGATTGAGGAACGCGACGACGTGCCCCTCTGCGACCACGGGAACGCCCAGCGTCTCGCGAATCTCCTGCACGCGGCCACTCAGCGCATAGCGGACCTGGCCGTTCTCGGAGTGGTCCACCGCGCCGGCTGCACTGGAAGCGGTCTGCACCGCCGCGCCGCGCAGCACACGGGGGCGGCCCGCCTCCCACGCGTCCGGCGAACCCGCGTACCAGCGGAACAGGGACGCAGGCGAGTCCCGCCGTCCCAGCAACGCGTCACTGAATCCCTGTTGCGCGCACACCACAAAATCCCCCTGTTCTGCCACGTAGAGGGTGCCCGCCTCCGCCCCCGGCACACAGGCGACGGCTGCCTGCAAGAGTTCCTGCCAGTGCTGCGGTGTGGGATCCTGGTCCTGTGCCAGGAGGGCCAGCGTGTCCCGCAGGGCCTGCCGGTCACTCGCCCCTGTTTCGCCCTGAGTCTCGCCCTTCTCGGAAGAGGCCAGCATCAGACGGTCACGGCCTGCCTCCTTCGCCGCGTAGAGGGCCGCATCCGCACGGGCAAAGGTCTGTCCTGGGGTCTCGTGGGCTTCCCGGGTCGCGAGGCCGCCCGACATCGTGACCTGCGGCCCGCTGGGGGGCGGGCGCCGCACGGCCCTCAGGCAGCGATCCGCCACACTGCGCGCCTGGCTCAGGCCAGCACGGCGCAGCACAACCGCGAACTCCTCCCCACCGATGCGGTAGACCTGATCACTGGGCCGCACCGCATCCACGAGGATCCCGGCGATCCGGCGCAGCACGGCGTCGCCCTCCGCATGACCAAGCGAGTCGTTCACCCGCTTGAAATGGTCGATGTCCAGCAGCAGCAGGTGATCGCCGGGCGCGAGCGCCGTGACATCCTCATGGAACCGGCGGCGATTGGCGAGACCGGTCAGCGGATCGGTTTGGGCTTGCAGGCGGTAGGTGTGGGTGGCACGCAGCAGGTCCAGGCGCGACTGAATGACCAGCAGCGCCACCACAAAGGCCACGCTGTTGGCCACAAGCAGCGGCAGGTACACCTGGGCGAGCAGCTTTTCTCCGTTCGGCAGTGTCAGCAGCCCCAGACCGTTCAGGCTAAACAGCAGCGGAGGCAACCACCACGCGCGCCAGCTCAACCACCCGGGGCGGTGGGCCCGGCGGTGCAGCAGCGTGCCCATGAGGAGGACTCCCAGGCTAGAAAGGAGCGCCATCCGAACGCCTATTCCGCCCTGAAGGGCCCGCACCACCAGCGCCGGAAGCGCGGCCAGCGCCCCCCACAGCGGACCGTAGCGCACGGTAATAAGCGCCGTAGGCACGTGCCGCAGGTCGATACGAAGCCCCGGCGCCAACTCGAAAGGAAAGGCCAGCAGGAAAACGCTCGCCGAACCCGCCGCCAAAGCATGCAGCACCTGCTCACGCACGGAGTACCGGGGAGGCCACTGGCGGTAGAGCAGGCTGCCCAGAAACGCCAGCAGCGTCACCAGGCCGAGATTGGTCAGCAGGACAGACAAAAAAGCAAGCATAGGGAGAAGACCACTCGTCTTCTGCCCAGACCATACCGGTCCGAAGAATGAAGATTCGGTGAAGGATTCGTCTTTGGGCGCTTCCCCCCGATGGGGGTACGGTATGGAGTTCTTGTCGCCTCACCCTCGCCGCCTGGACCGGTCCTTCTGCCTCCTGACAGCGGCGGGGGAGGCCCAAGACAGGAAACAGGGAGCGCTTGGAGTTCAGCGCAGAAATGCGGCTCTATGGTGGCCGAGGCGCCGTTAAGATCGACCTGTGAACAATCCACCCGCAGGGAAAGGGGGGCCTGGCGCTCAGCCGTTCGTCTTTTTTGACCTAGAGACGACGTCCACCGACGCGAGCGTCGCTGAAATTGTCGAACTCGCGGCCTTTCGCCCTGACCAACGGTCTTTTCGGGCATACGTGAGCACGGTGGGCGAGGTCCCGGCGGAAACGTTTGAGCTCACGCACATTCCCCGCGACGAGTACGAACGCGAGAAGCGCCCCTTGCGCGCGGTGCTGGAGGAGTTCCTGGCCTTTGTTGGGCCGGACTGCCTCGCGGGGCACAACATCTACGCGTACGATCTGCCGATTCTCGCGCGTGTTCTGCAGGAACAAGGCCTGCCCTTCCCGGAGGGCGGGAACACCCACGCAGCCGTGGACACGCTGCACTGGGC
Organism: Deinococcus sp. YIM 77859; assembly: GCF_000745175.1. Lineage (NCBI taxonomy): Bacteria > Thermotogati > Deinococcota > Deinococci > Deinococcales > Deinococcaceae > Deinococcus > Deinococcus sp. YIM 77859. The sequence continues at coordinate 101,393 of NZ_JQNI01000002.1, read as the reverse complement.
ACGCGTCCGGTACCCCACGCCGCCCACGTCCCACCCCGACGGAAGCCCGGGGGCGCTCAGCGGGTACCAGTTGGGGGAGCTGTACCGGTTCTTCACCGGTCAGGAGCTGCGCGGCGCCCACCGCGCGCTCGACGACTGCGCCGCGACCTGCGCGGTGTTCTCAGGCCTTCTCAACGACGCTCCCCCGCCCTTGCTTCAGCGGCTCTGGCACCACCTTAAGCTGCCCGAGGCACGCTTTTATCCCGTGAAGCTCGACGAGGGCGCTGACCTTGAGGACATTCCCTTCCTGCACCGTCTGCTGCGGGTACAGGCCCTGGTGCCGCGCATCTTGTCGCCCGGCAAGGACTTTCCTTCTATGGAGGACGTCTTCCCCGAGTGGGCCGAGCAGGTCGTGCGGCGGGGCGTGGTGGAACCCGAGGAACTCACGGAGTTCCTGCGGCGTGTCGCCCGCTGCGACACGGACTCCCCAGGCGTAGCGGACGTCATGCAGCGTCACGCGCGCGCGGCCCAGCAGGCGGAGATGGTGTTGCGGTTGGCCGGGAGCTTTCGTGTCAAGCGCCAGGCGGACGGTGAGTGGTGTGCCCCACAGGCGGACATGGCCCGCATGGTGCAGCGGGTTCTGAATCAGGAGGGCGCTGCGGCCATCATCGAGGCGCCGACCGGCACGGGCAAGACAAAAGCGTACCTTTTCCCCGCACAGCATCACGTGGCCACCCAGCCGGGGCAGCGAGTAATTGTGGCAACGCATACAAAGGTTTTGCAGGAGCAGGCGCTGAACGAACTCGGGCAGTACGCTCGGCACTACCGCACGAATGCTGTGTCCGTGAAGAGCGCTCGGAACTACATCTGCCTGGAGGCGCTGCATGACGCCTTGCGGGACTTCAGCCCAAAGGAGGGGTCCGAGGAGGAGGCGGCAGCGCTTGCGGCGCTCGCGGCCTACACCCACGAGGGCGCGTTCGAGCTGGAAGCCCTCCCGGGGCACTGGCAGTTCAACAAGGCTTTTCGGGAGCTGTCGTTCTCGCTGGAATCGTACCCGGAACGCTGCCGTGCGGCGTGCTTGTTCTACCATTGCTGTGCGTATCAGCAGGACCGCCGCTTTCGTGACGAGGCGAGCATCTGGGTGACGAACCAGGCGTACCTGCTGGCCTCGTTCGCGCAGGAGGACCTGGACGCCGGGAGCAGCAAACCCACACACATCATCATCGACGAGGCGCACAATCTGGAGGACGTCGCGACAGAAGCCTTGAGTCAGTCCGGAACGGGCGAGCGCTTGCGGTTTCACTTGCAGCGCCTGTACGACCCTGACCGCCGTCGTGGTCTGCTCAGCTCAAACGTGCCCCCCGAGGACCGCGAGTTGGCAAAGAACATCCGGCAGTTCCTGTTGCCTCGCGCTTTTGACGCGCTGCGCGAGCTGGACAAGCACGTGACAAGCTTCGTCAAGCAACACGGTGAGGGCGATGCGAAGTTTGGCGTAGAGCACCTGCTCACGCCGTCTACGCTCGCCAGTGCGGATTGGCAGCGCCTCAAGCGTATAGAGCTTCTCTTTCTGGACGCCGTGCGGCAGTTGCGGGACGCGCTCGGCACAGTCATACACCACAACCTGCGGGGCTTGCTCAAGCCAACGCTGGAGTACTTCAAGGCGTTCACGGAGCTCGCCTTCTCGCGGCACCAGGTGGCGTCGTGGAACAACATGGTTCACACAACGCGCTGGCAGGAAGTGGAGGGCTGGGCGTACGTGGCGCGCCCCATCGACCTGGCAGGCTGGCTTTCGGGCGTGTGGAATCGCGCGGCCAGCGTGACCCTGACGAGCGCCACCCTGCGCAGCCCGACCCTGGAGGCGCACAGCGATCCGGCGCGTGAGTACGCGTATATCAAACGCACCTTGGGCCTGCCCGACAAGACTGAACTGCTCACGCTGCCCGAAACGTTGCCGTACGAGCGCGCGCACGTCCTCTTCCCGCAGCACCTGCCCGGCGCGCGAACCGAAAACCTCACGCGCTTTCAGCAGCTCTTTCACCAGGACCTTCAGGCGCTGTTGCCGCACGCGCGGCGCAGCCTGACCCTCTTCACCAGCCGGGCGCGCATGCAGGCCGCCGGGGAGGCCCTCAAGACCCTCACACCCCTCATGCCCCTCAACCGCAAGGAACGTGAGGAGGTCGCGCTCAGCATGCGGCAGGACGGCAACAAAATCGCGCTGGGAACGCGCGCCTTTATGGAGGGCGTAGATTTTCCGGACCTCAAGCTCGTGGGCTTAGAGCGCATTCCCTTTCCCGTGCCGGATGCACTCCTGCGGGCACGGCAGGCTTTGGTGGAGCAGGCGGGGCTCGATCCCTGGTATGACTTCTACCTGCCAAAAGCGCTGCTGTCCTTTACACAGGCCTTTGGACGCTTGATCCGCGATGACCGCCGGCGCGCCGGAGACGGCGCCTTTGTGCTGTGGGACAAACGCGTGCTGTCCGCCGCGTACCGCGAGGTCGTCTTCGCAGCCCTGCCCGGGAGCGTGGCGAGTGCCGGGAACTTCCATTACCCGGGGACGCGCGTCGCCTTTTATGACGAGCTCGCGCCTCTTCTCGGGGTGCCGCGCGAGCTTCTCCCGACGAACGAACTCATCGCGGAGGTCGCGCGGGACCTGCACGCCCTTCAAGCGGCGTATGCGGCGGGAGAGCTCACGCGTGAGGAAGGCATTCAGAAGCTGCTCGAGCTCTTCTGGCCCCAGGTCGCGCGCGCAGGCCTGAAACCCCAGCAGTGGGCGGCGGTGCATGCCGCACTGAACGGCCAGGACGTGCTGACGCTCCTGCCGACGGGGTACGGCAAGAGCCTTACCTTTCAACTGCCCGCCCTGCTCCTGGGCGGCGTGACGCTCGTCGTGAGCCCCCTGATCGCCCTCATGGACGACCAGGTGAGCGCGCTGCAAGTGGCTGGCGTGCCCGCCGCCGCCGTGCATGCGGGCCGCTCGGGCGCGGAGCAACGCGCGATCCTCGAGGAGGCCGAGCGGGGCGAACTGCACCTCCTGTACGTCAGCCCCGAGCGCATCAACCGCAACGAGCAGTTCAAGGACTGCCTGCGCGCTCTGCGGGACAAGGGCCTGTTGCGCCGCATCGTCTTCGATGAAGCGCACTGCCTAAGCGACTGGGGGCACGACTTCCGCCCGGACTACGGCAACGTGATTCGCACGCTGCGGCAGCAAGGGGTGACGCTACCCGTCAGTGCCCTCACCGCAACCGCCACGCCCGCGGTCGAGGCGCAGTTGCAACGCGAGCTGTGCTTGCGGGACGCAGCCGTTGTGCGCGCCTCCCTGGACCGCCCAAACCTCACGTACTTCGCGTACGGCTTTCGGGGCCGCGACACCTCCCCCATCGAGAAGCTCAAGCGCGTCGCGCAGATCCTCAGCTGGTTACAGGAGCAGCACCCGGAAGGCAGCGCCATCGTGTACGTCGCGACGCGCAACGCCGCCGAACGCCTCGCCCTCGCCCTCAAGGAGTTGAAGTTCGCCACGGCGGCCTACCACGCGGGCCTCTCGGCACTCGTGCGCAGCGAGGTCCAGGCGCAGTTCATGGAGGGCAGCGTGCGGGTGATCGTCGCCACGAACGCCTTTGGCATGGGTGTCGATAAGGCGAACGTACGGGTCGTTATTCACTTCAACCCGCCCGCCAGCCTGCCCGCATACATTCAGGAGGCGGGCCGGGCCGGACGCGACGGGGAGCCCGCGTGGTCGGTGCTGCTGCACGACGCGCACGATTGGAGCTTGCAGTCCTGGCTGGTGAAGCAAGGCCGGCCTGAGCGCAGCCTGGCGCAAGCGGTGTTCGCGTTCGCCGCCGGGGGCACGCGCACCGCATACGAGAAGGACCTGCTGGAGAGCTTGAACGCGGACCTGCCCGAAGGCAGCGACAAGCTGGAGCGCGGCGACCTGAACTGGCTGCTGGCCCTGCTGGAGGATGCCGGAAACATCCTCACCACGTACCGCCTCGGCAAGGTCCGCCTCCTGTCAAGCTTGACCCGTGAGGAACTGGAAGCGGCGCTGGGCGCGCAGTACGCGGCCCTGCTGTTTCATGCTGGGTACCAGCCGGGGCGCCGCCCGTGCGTGCTCGATCTCGCACGCCTGCCCCAGGCCCTCGCGGAGGATCTGAGTGGCCGCCTGTTCGCGCTCGCGAGGCAACGCCCGCTGGAGGTGCTGTACACCGCGCACGAGCCCGCCATGGATTTGACGGTGCTTCGCACGGACCTAACGGCGTTCGAGCAGCGTCTCGCGCAGCAGTTGCAGGTCAAGCAGGACCACATTCAGGCCGTCCGCGCTTTTGCCCGCACGGACGAGCGCGCCAGCGCATGCCGGCGCCGCGAGCTCCTGCGGGTCTTCGAGCAGGACCTCAACGGGCCGCGCGACGACGCGACATGCTGCGACCGCTGCAACGGCGACGATGCCCCTTGGGCCGCCACACCTGAGCTGAGCACCGAGGCGATCGAGGAGGTCTACCGCGTGCAGCACACGGTCCTCGCCTTCCTGGAGGAGTTGTCGAAAGTGCAGCGCACGCTCGGCCTCACGAAACTCGTGATGACGCTGCGCGGCGTGACACAGGAAGTCCGAAAAGACAGGGACGGCGCGACCTACACCGTTCAGGTGCCCTGGTTCGCCCAGGTTTCCCCCTTCTTCGGCCGCTTGGAGTTCGTGAGCAACAAGGAAATACAGCGCGCCCTCCGTCAGGCCGTCACGGACGGCTTGGCGCAGACGTGCCGCGAGTGGGAAGGCTTCACGTACGCCATCACAGAAGCCGGCGTGCAGCACCTCGACCGCCAGCGTCACCACAAGAACAAAGCCTAAGCAAAGACCGAGGGAGTTTCCCATGAGCCACACGCTTCATCCTGACCGTCAGCACGTCACCCCCTCGCCAGAGCCAGCCGCTACAGATGCCCATGAGGCGCGGCGCCTGCGCTTGTTGAATCCGCAGCACGCCGCTTTCCTCCAAGACGCCCTGCGCAGCTTGCCCCGAAAGGTCGTCACGGACGTGTACCTCACGGCCTACCGAGCAAACGAGTTCCGGGGCAGCAAGCTGCTCGGCCGCCCGCTGCGCAGGGCACAGACAACGGACATCATCGCGGCCATTCCTCGTCTGTACGCGCAACCGGAGAAGGTCGCCGAGAAGTACGCAGACCTGTGGCTCCAGGCCTTCACGTCCCTCCTGGAGCGACTTGAACGCAGGGAGACCCCAGCGGACGATCTTCCTCATGAGGCCCTCCGGGTGGCCACCTGGCTCCTCCAGTTCGAGCGTGACGCGCCCGATCAGGAGGCGCTCACGAGGGCGCTGGAACGCGCCCGCCAGCTCGAAGAGGAACTGCGGGCAGCCCGCGCCGCCCTGCAACAAGCCGAGGCCCGCAGCAAAGCCTGGGAGGGCGAGGCGAACGCCCGCGAGAAGCAGAACCAGAACCTGCTGCGCCGTGTCGAGCAGGCCGTGCAGGCGGAACGGGAGCGGCAGCAGGGCCTACTGGAGCGCGAGCGGGCGCGGCACGAGCGCGAACGGCAGAAGCTTCTCGCATCCATCAAAGCCCAAGACGCCCGCCACGCAAAGGACCTGGCCAACTTGCAGCAGCAGTTGGAGGCCGCACGAGCAGAATGCGACAGGCTGCGGCTCGAGGGCCATGCCGTGCTGCAAGCGCGCCTGCAGGACGCGCAACAGCAAGTCCGCGAGCGGGACCACCGCATCAGCGAACTGCAGTCGAAATACCTTCGGCAACTCCGGGAGAAGCACGACGAGCTCGAGCGCGTGTGGGCACAACTCGACACCCTCCAGCAACGCCCCGCTTCTCCCTTCACGGATGAGCTCCTAGACGGCGCGCTCATCGTGCACTACTCCACCCTGCACGAGGACGCCGTGCAGCGCTTTACAGATTTGTTCGGCCTGTACCGCGCCCTCCTGAAGCGCCGCTACGATGACGACCGCTTGCAACGCTGCACGAACATCAGCGAGTTCGTACAGCGCGAACCACAAGGCATCCTCGTCCTCGGCCTAGAGCAGCTCCTGGAAGACGGCGCCAACCTCGCCCTGGAACGCTTCCTGCGCATGCGCAGCCTTCGTCAGGAAAGCCTCATGCAGCAGCTGCTGGAGCGCGTGCAGTCCCCACGGCTCGGGGGGCAGGCATGACCAGCACCGGCCTCACCCCGCACGAAGCGCTCCAGCAGCTGAAAGCCCTAGAGGTACGCCTGGGGTTTGTGCCGCGACAGCAACGCCAGACACTGCAAGACATCGCGGAAGCGCTCAGCGCCCTGGTCGCACGCGACGAGCGCGCCGCCGAGGAGCTCGCGCGCGTGCAGCGCGAGCGCGACGAAGCGCGCGAGGCCCTGCAAGCCACACAAGCCCAACTCGCGCGCCTCACGCAGTCCCAAGAACCGGACTGGGAAGAGCGCGCCGAGGCCCTGCAAGCGCAGCTGGAGCAGGCGCAGCAGGAACTTCGGGCGCTGCAGGGCAACCTGGAGTCCACACCGCTTGTGCGGGCGTTGCGCCGTGAACTGGAGCTGCTCCAGCGGCGCATTCACAGCCCGCGCTTCTGGACCGGCACCTTCGCGGAAACCTTCGCGGAGTCCCTGGAAGCGATGGACAGCGTCCACGCTGCCCTGGAGGGCGCAGCCCCGGCGGACGTTCCCGAAGTGTTTCGCGCCTGGCACGGCGAAATTCAAGCCGCCGTGGAACGCTTCAGCTCCGGCGTATTCGACGAGGCGCTGTGCGAGCAGGCACGCCGAATCCTGATCTGCCAGTGGGTGTACTTCCGTTGGTTGGAAGTCACAACGTTCACGAATGGAGCGAACGAATGAGCGTGCGCGAAGCTGTCTTGACGCGCGTCATCCGCGAGGGCCCGCTGCGAGTGCACATCAGCGAGGACGAGTACGAGTGGCTGCGGCGGCACGCCTCCCGCCGCTGGCGAGACCCGAGTGACTGGTGGCTGCGCCGGAGCAGAGACGAGGCGCTCTTGTTTCTGGCGTTCCTTCGCGCTTACACCTTCTACCGCGAACCAGCCGAGAACGACGACGCCTTCTGGCCGAACTTCCACGCGGAGCTCGGGCTGCCGGAAAACTTTGCGATTGGAGCACGCTACGACACGCTCTGGACCATCCTGGGCTCGCACGAGGACACCGCACCGCGCCGCCTCATCCTCTCCGGAAAGCGAAAGCGGCGTTTCGTGGCGACCATTGACGCCATCTGGGGCCTGCACAGCCTGAGCGCCGCGCGACTCAAGACGTTCTTTCAGACGTACTACAACCGCTACCCACACGAGCGCATTGACGCCGCCCTCATGCGGCGCATCCTCCCCGACGCGGACGAAGCGACTCTCCGGCAGGCCGACGCGTACGACCGCATCTTTCACTGCATGACCCGCATCGTGGATTACCTCCTCGACACGGATAAGCACCTTGCGCGCCTCCCGCCGGAGCAACTGTGCCCCCTGCTGGAGGCCGCGGGCATCCCACTCGGCACGCCGAACGCCGTACGGTTCTTCTGGAACAAGAGCCATGACGCCCTCGCGCAACTCGTGCTTGGCGTAGAGCACGGCACGCGCCGCCGCTACAAGGTCCGCCCCGAGCGCACAGCCGCACCCAGAGCCCAAAGCTCTGACCCCTCGGTCACCGTACGCCTCAAACCCGGATACGCGGTTCAGGGGGAGCCCTTCACCGTGACGGTTGAGCACCACAGCCGCGCCACAAGCGAACAGGCAGAGTTGCAGTTCTCGGACGGTCGCCGCGTCCCCCTCCACGGGACGTCAGCCGTCATCTCGGACCTTCCCCTCGGTCAGCACAGCGCGGAGCTGTACGTGAATGGCATTCCTGCCGGGCACGACCCGATTCTTGTGACCGTCCTCCCGGCGTTCACCGTGACGCCCACGCGGCGGGCGGGGCCGCTGCTGGAGGGGCAGATGCAGGTTGGGGAAGTCCGCTTGGCTGACGGCCGCTTCGGTACCTTTAAATGGCGACCCCTGTGGTGTCTGCAGGACGGTCAGTTTCAACCGGTCACGCACGAGTGCCGGGTGGACATTGACGATCACCTGAGCATCGAGCTGGAAGTCTGCGGCGCCAGTTATGGAGCGCGTTTCCTGAACCCCGATACCAACCAGGTTCAAACCGCGTTCGAAACGGTGGAGCAGTTACGGCAGGTGGTCGTTCGCCCCCTCGTGCCGAACGGCAAACCGCTCCTCCCGCTGCGCGTCAGCATCGAATCCCACCCAAACGAGTTCACCGAGTTGCGGCCCGGCTGCTGGGAGCTGCAACGCCTCACGCACCTCAGCCCCAGCGTGTTCGACCGTGTCCTTATCGAAGTGAACGCCGGGCACGGAACCTGGGTACGGGTGCACGCAGCGCCCTACACCGTACGGCCCCGGCTCACGCATGCCGAGGTACAGGACCGCACCCTGTACGTCTGGACGGAAGGGCCGCGCGGCCTCCTGCTGCGCGTGCAGGAACACACCCCAGGCGGCCACGCGCTGACCCGCACGTGTCCCCTCACGCCCGGCACGACGCACCTTCCCCTACACGTGCACATTCCCGGACTGCCCCGCAAGCTGAGCCTCACGCTGCTCGACGCCACAGGACGAGCGGTGGACGAGCGGAACCTGGAAGCGCCGCCCGAAGACCTCCGCACGCACCTCCCGAAGCTGCTGCGTTCCGGCCTCGGGTGGGCCACCCTCCATCACACCAGCACGCCCCCAGCGGGAAGGAGCCAGTAAGCATGCTTATCACCAAGAAGGCTCTCGAAACGATCCAGGCTGAACTCGCGCAATCCGAAAACGGGCAACTCATCGGCTCCCTCGACGACGTCTGGGCGCTCGTGAACGCGGAAAACACCATGCGCGCCGCGCAGGAGCGCCTCGCCGCGAAGCCCGACGAGCTTGGGCTCAGCATCGAGTACGCCGCGATCATCTACCCCACTCCAGAGGGTGCAGCCGACCGGGAGACCGAAACGGATGAGCACCGCGGGTACCGCGTCTTCCCCATTCCCGACAAGCCCCACCCCATTGACCTGCAAAGCGGCACCCTGCGGGCGCTCAGCATTCAACAACCCTGGGTGGAGCGCATCCTGACCGGGCAGAAGAACGTGGAGTACCGAACGTGGCGCGTCACCGAAACGGGCCCGCTGCTCCTGCACGCGTCGCGCACGCAGCGACCCAAGAACTTCGAGGCGGTCGGCATGCAAGACCAGATGAGCGCCCTCCCGTACGGCGCCCTTGTCGGCATCGTTGACGTCGTCGGCGTGGAGTACAACGAACACAACGAGGAGTACGAGTGGCTGCTCGCGCACCCACGACGCTTCCGCACGCCGATTCCGTACAAGGGAGCCGCTGGAATTTTCCGCGTACCCACGCACGTGGTCGCTCAAGAGCTGGCAGGAGCAACCGCGTAACGGCCCCGAACGGACCCCGTGCGGCACGCGCTCGGGGCCCGCCCCTCAGCCCTTACGCTCCCGTGTAGAGCCGCTGCAGAATCCGGCGCAACATCCGTTCATCCAGCGGATGGCTGCTGTACTTCCCGCCAGGAGCGGCGCTCAACACGACATACTCTGCCGTCACGGCAACGCGCCGCTGCTCCAGGGGTCTGCCTGGACCGTTCGCTTCCGGAGCGCCGTTCAACCACTTGGAAACCGAACTCCTCGTGCTGCGCGGGGTCTTCCGACAGGCGGTCCGGCGGCGGCAAGGGATGCCCCAAATCTGCGTACTGGTGCGGCTGAACAGGTACGCCCCCACTCGTCACCTCCGTGGTTACGAGCCGCAATCCAGTGGCGAGGTACAACCGACTGACCGGCACGAGTGGACTTTGCTCCGTTCGGGGGCTCCGAAGTTCCTGCAACTGCTTCAGGAGAAAGCGCGTCACGCTGGGCGTGAACGGGTACACGAGCGCCACGTGTGCTTCTGGAGCGGCTGGAATGCTCATCGCAAGATACTGATGCTCAAGAACTGGTCGCAGGTCCGTCATGCTGTGCTACTACCCCCTTCCCTGCGTGACGCCCTCCCACTGGGGGAAGGGCGCCAGGTGTGTTCTCCTACTGCGTGAGCGCCTTCAGGCGTCACGGCAGCGGGCTGGAGTGCCGAGAGGCTGGTCAGTCGCCCAAGGCGGCCTCTGCCTCACGCTCCCGCCGCTTTTCCTGCAGGAGCCGCACGGCGTCCTCGTAGCTGGACGCCTGCGCGATCCCGTCCGGCTGAGGCTCTGCGCTCGCCTTTGGGGGCCGCCCACGGCGCTTGGCGGGCTGCTCCCCTGCTGCCTTGCCCCGCCTCGCCTTCCCCGCCCCTGCCGCCGCGCGCTCGGCCCGGACGCGCTCCAGCAGCACGCTCGCGGGCTCGTCATTCGGGTCCTGCGGAACCAGTTCGCCCCGGAAGGCCTTGGCCAGCAGCGCAGGCGTTAGGCGGTCAAATGATGCCAGGGCCGCCCTATAACGAGCTTCGAGACGATCAGCGAGAGCGAAGAGGGCTTCAACGCGACGGACGATTTCAGCCTGCTCAGCGAGGGGAGGGAGAAGAAATGGAAAGTCGCGGAGTTTTTGAGCATTGATGTTTGATTGGCTGACCCCGTCCGTTTTTACTTGCCAACAGTAGTCGCGCCCTGCCTTGCTATTAAGGCAGTAGTTAAGATAATCAGGCAGAAGTTTAGAATCACACTTCACTCTAATTAAGTACCCTGCGTAAATGGCTCGCCGCTCACCGCGGTAGACTGCGGTTTTGCCAACGAGTTCAGGACTGTTAGTCCGGTTGAACAGCACATCTCCAGGGTGGAGTTGGTACTTATCAATCTCCTCCTGATCTGAAGTGTATACAAGATCATCCCAGTCTAGCCTTCCCGATTGAATGTTACCCATTCGTAAAACTGGGACTTTTCCAACTTTCAAGGACTTCGCTGATGAACCATAGGAGAAATCAGAGGCACAATCCCTTAATTGGACAGCTTCCCACTCCGCATCCCCGCCGCCTCGCCATTCCCTCGTGAGTTCTCCGCTGACGGCTGCGCTGAGGACGGCTTGCCTGAATCCCTTCAGCAGCTTCGGCACGCGCTCCAGCCGTTCACGCGCCGCCTCCACGCGCGAAAGGAGGGCGTCAAGCTTGTCGGCAATACGACGTTGCTCGGCGAGGGGAGCTAATAGAAGCGGGAGAGCGCTTGCAGCGGCACCAGATAGTTCCTTGAATGTCGTACCCGTAGCACGTAGCTCAGCTTCACGCTTTATGTGCTTGAGGTAGAAATATAAGTATCTACTGTCGATGCCCTCTGGTGGTATGAAGCTCTTGAAGCCCTGGTTCGTGGATACCGGGTTAGCGGCAATAGCAACATATCCGATTGGGGCTCGACTTGAGAATAGCACGCTGCCAGTGGGCAGGAGCATTGCTGAACAAGCAGCATACCCCTTATCAGTCAAATTCCGCGCCCCCTGGCTTATGTACATCCGCTTGTAACCACTAAGATCTGCCGGAGTTATCCACGGGATACCACCCCTTGACGTGAAATTACTCGAATCCTTTGAAGACGGTGTACCGCCTGAAACTACCTGGGTGACCTCTCCTATCGTTGTTTCTACCCATCCATTCGGGAGTGGGCTGCGTTCTACACTCACGCCAACACCCCCGCCTCTTCCAGCTCTTCTTCACTCTCGCCAAGTTCGAGCAGGATGGCCTTGAGTTCTTCCATCGCGCCCTTGAGTTCCGTCAGGGCTTCTTCGGCCAGTTGGGCGGGTTCGGGCAGTTCGCCGCTGCCTTCGCTGTCGTCCTTCAGCCAGGAGATGTCCAGGCTGTCGTTTCGTTCCCGGATCTGCTCGCGCGTAAAGCGGCGGAAGCGGCCCTCCTCGCCGGTGTCGGTGCGCTTTGCGAGCGCTTCCGGGCCGCCTTGCGGGTCGTCGCCGAAGGCCTGTACGAACGCGTCAAAGTGCGCGGGGGTAAGGGGCGTGCGTTTGCCAAAGGCGGGCATGTTGGCGCGCAGGTCGTACACCCAGACTTCCTCGGTGCTGCCCTTCGCGCTGTCGCTGACCTTGGTAAAGAAGAGGACGTTCGTCTTGACACCCTGCGCGTAAAAGATGCCGGTGGGGAGGCGCAGGATGGTGTGCAGGCGGCACTTGTCCATGAGGTCCGCGCGGATCTGCCGTCCCGCACCGCTCTCAAAGAGCACGTTATCCGGCAACACGACGGCGGCGCGCCCGCCGGGGTTCAGGGCGCGGTAGATGTGCTGCAAAAAGGCGAGCTGCTTGTTGTTCGTGGGGTACGTGAAGTCCTCGCGGCTGGTGCGTGTCTCGCCGGAGCCTTTCTTCGTGCCGAACGGCGGGTTGGAGAGGATCAGGGTGGCTTTCGGGAGGGTCTGCCCTTCGGGGCTGAGGGTGTCGCCGTAGCGGATGCCGCTGGAGTCCGGGTCGCTGGCGAGGCCGTGCAGCATGAGGTTCATCAGGGCGAGGCGGTGCGTGTCCTGCACGAGTTCCATGCCGTAGAAGGTGCCGTGCAGGTACTTCTGCTGCTTCTCTTGCGGCATGTCCCACACGTCCTCGTGTGTGTCGATGTAGTGATGCGCGGCGATCAGGAAGCCGCCCGTTCCCGCCGCCGGGTCCTGAATGACGTCGTCCGAGGTGGGTTTCATGACGCGTACGATGGCGTCGATGAGGGGGCGGGGCGTGAAGTACTGCCCGGCGCCGCTCTTCTTCTCGGTCGCGTTCTTCTCCAGCAGGCCCTCGTACAGGTCCCCGAGGCCTTCTTCCTTCGCGGAGTACCAGTCGAGGGCGTGGATGTCCTCCACGAGCTTGCTGAGGGTCGCGGGTTTCTTGATGAAGGACGCGGCGTTCGCGAAGATGGCCTGCACGAGCTTGCTGCCGTGCCCGCCGAGGTGCACGAGCAGGTGCCGGTAGAACGGGAGGCGCTCCGGGGGCGTCTTGGCGCGCAGGTCGTCCCAGCGGTACCCGTCGGGGAGTTGGCTTTCCTGCCCGGTTTCCTTCGCCATCTTCAGAAACAGCAGGTACGTGAGTTCGGTGACGTACTGGTGATACGTGACGCCGTCGTCGCGGAGGTCGTTGCAGAGGTTCCAGAGCTTCTGGACGATGTCGGTCGTGCGTTGTGTCATGGTGGTCTTTCGGGTCAGGCGGTGGCGCGGGGGGTCCAGATGGCGTCGCTGAGGGCGCCCAGCACGCGCTCTAGGTTACCGCCGAAGATGCGGTCGAGTCGGGCGTAGTCAGCGCCGTGCTGCCGGAACAGCCCGGCGGGGTCGTCGAGCGCCTCGCGGTCCACGACGACATTCGCTTTTATTTGCTTTGCGAGGCGTTGCAGCCAGGTGCGCTGCGTTGCCGTCCAGTTGCCCTGCCCGAGGACCTGCGCGAGCGCCTCATCCACGCGCTGACCAAACGGAATGAGGGGGTCGACCGCCGCGAGGGCGCGGATGTACCCCACGAGGCGCGCGGCAACATCCACCTGGTTCGCCTCGCGCCACGCCACCTGAAGGTTCGTTTCCGTGTACCCGGCCTGGTTGAGGTGCAAGACGAGTTCGCGCAGGTCCTGCCGGGTGAGGTCGCGCGGGCGCGTGAGGACCGTCACGAGGGCGGGGATCTTGTCCTGGTTCTCCAGGATGAACGTCCGGAAGCCCTCGAGGTAGTCCTCGGGGCGGGTGGCGTTCCCGTAGCCGCGCTCGACGGCGATGACCTGATCGTCGTGCTCGGAGATCAGCACGGGGGTTCCGCGCGTAGGGTTCTTGCGGTCGAGGAGTTCCGTGAGGCCCCCAAAGCGCGTGAACCACTCCGCGACGGCCTCCACGGGCTGCTTGCGGAGTTCCTGCACGAACGCCTTGGGGGTCATGCCGGTGATCGTCTCGAAGTCCTGCTTCGCGGCGTCCGTGAGGTGGCCGCTCTTGCCTTGCAGTTTCGCGACGAGCTGGTCGCGCACAAAGGCGCGGTCCTCGTCGCTGGCGGCGCGCCGCAGTTCCTGCCCGAGCTGCGTGAACGTCACGCCTGGGGTGACGACGACGGGCTTCATGGTCGTGAAGTCCTCGAGGGCCTCGTAGGCGCGAACGGCGTCGTAGATGCGGAAGGTTTCCTTCTCGATCTCGTCGCAGCGGCGGGTGGCGCGGCCCAGCATCTGCTCGAACAGGATGCGGCTCCCGACGCGCCGCAGAAACACGAGGTTCGTGATGGGCGGCACGTCCACGCCGGTCGTGAGGAGGTCCACCGTGACGGCCACGGTCGGCAGGTGCTCGTTCTTGTAGCGGCGGATGAGTTCAAGCGGCTTGTGGCTCGCACCGGTGATCTTGACGACGGCGTCGTCGTCCACCTCGCCGTACTGCTCCCGGAAGGCTTCCTTCAGGAGCGTCACGACGAGGTCCGCGTGAGCGTCGTTCACGCAGAACACCAGCGTCTTTTCTTGCCCGGCGGGGTCGATGTGCCGCGCGAGTTCCCGGCACACGGCGCGGTTAAAGCTCTCCGTGATGACCTTCTTGTTGAAGTCCTCCACGTCCAGGCCGATCTCGTCCGGGGTTCTGAAGAGCGCTACCTCGTGCCTCACGGGGTCGTACACCTTGACGTCCGAACCGGCCTTCCAGCGAATGCCGTTCTCGCTGAGTTCCGTCTTGATCTGCACGGGGGGCTCGTGGTCGATCAGGTACCCGTCAAGGACCGCCTCGCGGTAACTGTACGTGAAGACCGGCTCCCCGAAGATTTCGGTGGTGTGCAGGGCGGGCGTGGCGGTCAGGCCGATCTTCATGGCGTCGAAGTGCTCCAGCACGCGCCGGTACTTGCTGATGTAGTCCGCCTCGTCCCGGAAGGCGTGCTCCGCCGGGGCGAGTTCGCGGTCAAGCGTGTATCCGCGGTGGCACTCATCCACAATGATGCAGTCGTACGCGTCCACCGGAAGGGGGGTGGCGTCCTCCGCGTCGTCAAAGAGGCGGTGCACCATGCCCTGCACGGTCGCGACGTGCACGCTGGTATCCGCGTCGGGCACGGCGTCCTCCAGGGTCTTGAGGCCGAAGATGTCCGCGAAGGTCTGCAGGCTCTCCATGCGCGTTTCCTGGAAGGCGTTCGCGGCCTGCTCCCCGAGGGCCGTACGGTCCACGAGGAACAGCACGCGCCGGAAGCGCCGCGCCTTTAGGAGGCGGTAGATGAGCGCGATGCAGGTTTTCGTCTTGCCCGTCCCGGTGGCCATCGCGAGCAAGGCCTCGTTGCGGGTGCGCTCGGGGTCCGCGAGAAACGCTTCGACGGCGCGGATGGCGGCCTTCTGGTAGGGGCGCAGGCCTAGGTCGTACTCCAGTGGTTCGTTTCGGAGACGCTCTTCGGCCGCGTTCGCGTCAAGGGCGAGGAGGCCCGCGAGGCCTTCGGGCGTGTGCCAGCCGGGGAGGGCCGTGGCGAGGTTCTGCCGTCGGCGCAGGTCGCGGAACCACACGCCGCTTTGCGTGCGGAGCTGACGCAGGTACGGGCGGCCGTTCGTGGCGTACACGAAGGGAATGCGGTACTCGCCCCACGGTCCGCCGGGCATGGCGTCCACGGTTTCGGGGATAAAGGCGCGGCTGTAGCGTTTGGCCTGCTCCAGCGCGCCCGGCACGTCCACGGCCTTGCGCTTGGCCTCCACGACCGCGACGGGCGTCAGGCCGAGAAACAGCACGTAGTCCGCGTGGCCGTGCTCGACGGGCCATTCGGCAATCGCCATGTTCTTGCCCTTTTCGGGCCGCGTGCCAAGCGCGTACCTGAGGCGCTGGGAGTCCACGATCCACCCGACTTCCGCGAGCTGCCGGTCGATGAGCTGCCGCGTCTGCGCTTCGGTGAGGTGCACGCCCCCAGCGGCCTTGTCGGCGGCGGCGATGAGGCGCGCGCGGTCCTGCGTCTTGCCGCGCGCCTGGAGTTCCGCGAGGTGCCGCTCCGCTTCGGCGCGGGCGCGTTCGACTTCCTCACGGAGGCGCTGCAGCTCCTGCGCGGGCGCGTCCTCCTCCCGCGCGGGCGGCACGAAGTCCGCCGTGCGAAAGTCCGGGTCGTGGAAGGTGCGGTAGTACCACACGCTGAGAATCCACGCGTACTTCAGGGTCTCCAGGGCGAGCGTGCCGTCCCCCTGAAACTCGTGGTTGGCCTTGTTCCCCACACGGCGCACCTCGTCGAAGAGGGTGAACACTTCGGGCGGAAGGATGCCTTCGCGCGACAGGCGGCGCAGCAGGTCGTACTGGCTCTCCCCCGCTTGCTCGTACGCCCCCGCGCGGGACGCGGTGGTCTGCGCGAGGAGCTCCGCAAACTGCCGCTGCTTGAGGAGGCTGGTGTTTGGGTCGTCGATGAGAAAGCGTTCGGCGAGAACAGCGAGGCGGTGCAGTTGAGGTTCAGTGCTCTCCAGGTGGGCGAAGTTGACGGAATGCACAGGCTTCACGGGCTCCTTCCTCCCATATTGAGGGGACCAAGCGGGAAACCTCAACATTATGAAGGCGAGCGGCCCTGCTCTGTCGCGCTGATGCCTCCGCCGTCGGTGAGCCGCAGAACAGAAAAAACTCCCCATGAAGGGGAGCTTTGGTGGTAGACCCGAGCGGATTTGAACCGCTGACCCCTACCGTGTCAAGGTAGTGCTCTACCCCTGAGCTACGAGTCTATGGCGAGGGGGAGGGTGGAGGCGCTGACCGGATTCGAACCGGTGAATCGAGGTTTTGCAGACCTCTGCCTTACCACTTGGCTACAGCGCCGCTGTACTCGCCGTGGGGCGGCTGGGGGACTCAACCTCGACCAGCGGAAGGAATCTTAGCATGCCCTCCCGGACGTGTAAAGCGGGACACCACCTGCCAAGCGCCCCGCTGACGACCGGTTCCCGGGCAAGCTGTCTTCGGCTTACTCCTGGGCGGTTCTCAGAGACGATCAAGGCCGCTTCATCAAAGGAGCACGGCAGGCCGAGGGCGAGACGGCACAGACTCGGTTGTGACGCGTCACGGCTGGTTGGGCATGAACTGGAGCGAAGTTTTGTTGCCGCAGACTCCGCCGCTGGAAATCTTTGTGCGCGGAACGGTGACCTATCTGGCACTGTTTCTGCTGCTGCGCCTTGTGCTTAAGCGCGAGACCAGCGGCCTAGGGATCACTGACCTGTTGGTGGTGGTGCTGATTGCGGATGCAGCGGGCAATGGGATGTCCGGGAACTACAGTTCGGTGCCCGACGGCCTCCTGCTCGTGGGCACCATCATCTTTTGGAGCTGGTGTCTGAACTGGTTGGGCTACCGTTTTCCGCGCTTCGAACGGCTGGTCCATCCCCCGCCGCTCCCCCTGGTCAAGGACGGCAAGATGCTGCGGCGCAACATGCGCCAGGAACTCATCACCGAGGAAGAGCTGATGAGCCAGCTGCGCCAACAAGGCGTGCATGAGCTCGCAGAGGTCAAGCTGGCGTGTATGGAGGGTGACGGCAACATCAGCGTGATCGCCCGCGACTCACCCAAGCCGGGCGACCAGAAGAAACCGCCCTCCTGAGGAAGGCGGCGAGAGTGCAGGCTTCTTTTCCTGGGCCCTCAGGCGCGCGTGCGGTAGCGTTCCTGAAGCTCACGCAGCAGCTCGGTCAACGGGACGCCCTTGCGTTCTTGGTGGCCTTGCGGGGTGCGTTCGCGCACGCTGACTTCCCGCCGCGCCTCCTCCTGGTCTCCCACGATCAGCATCACCGGGATTTTGGCAAGCTCCGCACTGCGGATCTTGGCGTTCATGCGGTTGGCCGAGTCATCCACCTCTGCGCGCAACCCCGCCGCCTTGAACTCGTTCGCGAGCGTCTCGGCATAGGCGTTATGGCGATCGGCGATGGGGATGATCACGACCTGCCGGGGCGCGAGCCAGAAGGGGAAGTCTCCGCCGTAGTGCTCGATCAGGATGCCCACAAAGCGCTCTAGGCTGCCAAAGGGCGCGCGGTGAATCATCACCGGACGGTGCGGTAAACCGTCCTCGCCGGTGTAGGCGATGTCAAAGCGCTCGGGCAGGTTGTAGTCAACCTGGATGGTGCCCAGCTGCCACTCACGGCCCAGCACGTCCTTGACGACGAAGTCGAGTTTGGGGCCATAAAAGGCGGCGTCGCCCGGTTCCACCGCATACGGCAGGCCAACTTCCTCCACCGCCTCGATAATCTGGCGCTCGGCCACCTCCCACTGGGCCGGATCGCCCACGTACTTGCCGGACTCGGGATCACGCACCCCTACGCGGAAGCGCACGTCGTTCATGCCGAAGGTCTTCAGGACAAGCACCGTGAGATCCAGCACGTCCAGGAATTCCTTTTTGAGCTGATCGGGCCGCGCGAAGATGTGCGCGTCATCCTGCGTAAAGCCGCGCACCCGCGTGAGGCCGTTGAGCTCGCCGCTCATCTCGTAGCGGTACACCGTGCCGAACTCGGCAAGCCTCACCGGCAGGTCGCGGTAGCTTCTGGGCTTACTCGCGTAGATGCGCACGTGAAAGGGGCAATTCATCGGCTTGAGCATGTACTGCTCGTCGTCCACCGTGACCGGCTCGAACTGGCTGTCCGCGTAGTACGGATAGTGACCGCTGGTGCGGAAGAGGTCGAGGTTTCCGATGTTGGGCGTCACCACACCCTGATAGCCGCGCTGAAACTGCTGCTCGCGCAGAAAGCGGGTGAGTTCGTCGCGCACGATGGTGCCGTTGGGCAGCCACATGGGCAGGCCCTTCCCGACCAGCGGATCAATCAGAAAGAGTTCCAGCTCGCGCCCCAGCTTGCGGTGGTCGCGGCGCTTGGCCTCCTCAAGCCGCGCCAGGTACTCGTCGAGTTCCTTTTGGGTGGCAAAGGCCACGCCGTAGACGCGCTGAAGAATCGGGTTCTTCTCGTTGCCACGCCAGTACGCGCCCGACGTGCTCATCAGCTTAAACGCCGCGGGCAGCTTCCCCGTGTTCGGGAAGTGGGGTCCCCGGCAAAGGTCCACGTAGTCACCCTGTTGGTAGAGCGTAATGGGCTCGTCCTCGGGCAATTCGCGGATGAGTTCCTGCTTGTAGGGATCGTAGGCGAACTGCGCCAACGCCTCTTCCTTGCTCACCTCACGGCGGGAGAAGTCCAGCCCACGCGAGAGGATGTCACGCATGATCCGCTCGATCTCCGGCAGGTCTTCCTCACGCAGGGGCTCGGGCAGGTCAAAATCCTGATACCAGCCGTTCTCGATGGCCGGGCCGACTCCGCGCTTGATGTCCTGCGGGCCGTACCCCTTGGCTCGGTAGAACTCACCGACCGCCTGGCTCATCACGTGGCCCAGCGAGTGGCGGAACACGGGAGCAGCGTCGGCGGGATTCTTTTTTGTGATGAGGCTGATGTTCGCGCCGTCGGGCAGGGGCGTCAGCAGGTCCACCAGCTCGCCGTTGGCGGTGGCGGCCAGGGCGTCCTGGGCGAGGCGAGGGCCGATGGCGCGGGCGGCGTCCAGGGCCGTCGCGCCCCCTGGCAGTTCGAGCTGTTTACCGTCGGGAAGGATGACGTGCATAGAAACTCCTTGAAAGGTCAGGTCAAAAGAAAACCCGGGCTGGCCGCGAGTCAGCAGAACGCCTGAGAGCAGGGGACGTGGCTCTCAGGCGCTTGGAGTTCGCGTGGCCCAGCTCGGGTGAGACATTCGCTCTGACACGCCGCCGCACATCACCAGACCGGGGGAATGGGCGGGGAGGCTCATGGGGCTAAGATAGCGGGCGAGAGGACGGGGAGCAAGCGAACAAAACGCCCGCACCCGGCCAGGAGCGCGAGCTCTTCTCGGGCATCCCCTGGAGATTCCGCCGAACTGGCTGTCCATCAGCCTCAAGGCCAGCGAGACCAGCACGCTGAGGACACCGGCGAGAACGCCACGGACAAAGGCAGACAGGAACGGCCTCCCTCAGGCCGCTCCTGTCCTCGCCGAAACTAGAGCCCCGCTTCGGCCAAAAAGGCATCGAGCTTCTGGGGGCGGAAGCCGCTCAGGCTGCGGGCCACGCCGCCGCTCACCAGGGTCGGTACACTGCGCTTCCCACCGTTCACGCTCATCACGTACTCGGCGGCCCCCTCGTCCTGCTCGATATTGATCTCTTCGAAGGGAATACCCCTGCTCGTCAGGGCACGCTTGGCCGCGTGACAATCCGGGCACCAACTCGTCGTGTACATCTTGATCATGGCCTAACTTTACAAAACAAAGCGGGGGGGTGCCGGGACACAGAACACCGTCACGTCCCGCGGCGGCCCTGGCCTCCGCTCAGACGCTCGCGGGGGCTTCTGGCCGAGCGGACGCGGTCTTGGGGGCCTCGGGACGAGCCGCCTCGCTGCGCTTGGGTGTGCCCTTGGGCGCCATGATCATGTTCATGTCCATGCCCATCATGCTGGGTGTGCCTTCCGGAGCCCCCACATCGGCCAGCGTTTCCGCCACGCGGTGCAGGATGCGCTCGCCGAGTTCGGGGTGGGTCCGTTCGCGGCCGCGGAACATGATGGTGACCTTGACCTTGTGACCTTCTTCGAGAAAGCGGCGCACGTGGCCAGTCTTGGTGTTGAAGTCGTGGTCGTCGATCTTCACACGGAACTTGATCGCCTTGACTTCCTGTGCCCGAGCCCGCCGGCGGTTTTCTTTCTCGTTCTGCTGCTGCTCGTAGCGGAACCGGCCATAGTCGAGCAGGCGGCAGACGGGCGGAACGGCCTGGGGCCCAACCATCACCAGATCAAGGCCCTGTTCACGCGCCATCGCCAGCGCGTCACGCGTGTCGATGATTCCGATCTGCTCACCCTCTGCGCCGATCAGGCGGATCTGACGGACGCGAATCTGCTCGTTGACCTTATGTTCTTTCGCTATTGTCATCACCTCCGCACGCCTCCCATCTTGGCGTTTCGCACGCCGACGGGCAGGCGGCTGCAAGCCCCTTTCTGGGCATGACAAGCTATTTTACCACGCAGTCGGCCCTTGCGCCCCAGGGTTTTCTCTCACCCGGCGCAGCCCGAGTGGCCGGTTCCCCGCCCCTTCCGCGCTGAGGTCGGGGGCTCGCTGGCCTTGTGTCACGCTGCTGGGCCCGCCGCGCGCCCAAAATGGCGCAGAAAGCGCCTGGGGCTGGGGCTCGCGGCGTATGAGAAAGGACCCTAAGCCGCCCTTCAGGTCTCTTGCACTCTTCCTGCCCCCAGCCTAGAGTTTGTGTCATGGGAACACTCTCCCTGCCGCCACAGGCCACCCAGGTCGGCCTGGCTGTGGACGTCGCGGCCTTTGCGATTCACGCGGCGGAGCTGCGGGTGCTGCTGGTGCAGCGGGGCGAGCTGCCACACGCCCACGCCTGGGCGCTGCCGGGCGGCTTCGTACACCCCGGCGAGGCGCTCCACGAAGCTGCCCTGCGCGAACTGCGCACCGAGACCACGGTCGCGCTCGAGCCCCGGCACCTCGAGCAGTTCTATACCTTTGGAGAGGTCAACCGCGATCCGCGGGGGCGCATCGTCTCGGTCGCGCACCTGGCCGTTCTCGCGCACGGCACGGTAGAGGTCGCGGCGGGCGGGCATACCCTCGGAGCAGCCTGGTTCCCGGCGCACCGCCCACCACCCCTGGCCTTTGATCACGCGGCCATTCTCGACCGAGCGATCAAGCGCCTGCAGGTGCGTCTGGAATACGCCAATCTCGCGCTGGAATTCCTGCCCGACACCTTCACGCTGCCCGAGCTCCAGGGGGTGTACGAGGCGATTTTGAACCGGCCGCTCGACAAGCGCAACTTCCGCAAGCGGCTGTTGGCGCAGGGCATCCTGGTGCCCAGCGGCGAGCGGCGCAGCGGCGTGGGTCGTCCCGCCCAACTGTACCGGCGGGCTAAGGGCACACGAACGGTGGCCCTGTAGCGCGGTCTGGCCCGTTCTACCCCCCACGATCTGCCGGGCCTTCCCCGGGTAGAATCTTCCGGTTATGGACATGAAGAAGCTGATGAAACAGATGCAGCAGGCGCAGGTGGCCGCCGCCAAGATTCAGGAGAACCTGGCCGCGCAGACCGTCCAGGGGACGGCGAGCGGCCTGGTCACGGTCACCATGAACGGTCACGGCAAGGTGACGGGCCTCAAGATCAAGCCGCAGGCCGTTGACCCTGCCGATGTGGAGGCTTTAGAAGACCTGCTGCTGGTCGCCCTTCAGGACGCGACCGCCAAGGCCGAGGCGCTGCAACAGGAGGCGACGCGCGGGCTGGGGCTTCCAGGATTCTGATGGGGCGCGTGCGTTCCGCGTTCAGGGGCCTGGGAGGTGAGGCGTGAAATATCCGCCTTCCCTGGTGGCGCTGATCCGGGAACTGTCGCGGCTGCCCGGCATCGGGCCGAAAAGCGCGCAACGGCTGGCCTTTTACCTCTTTGAGCAGCCGCGGGAGGACATCGAGCGGCTGGCAGGAGCGCTGCTCTCGGCCAAGCGCGAGCTGCATACCTGCCCGGTCTGTTTCAACATCACCGACGCCGAGCGCTGCGACGTGTGCAGCGATCCTACCCGCGACCAGAACATGATCTGTGTGGTGGAGGAGCCCGGCGACGTGATCGCCATCGAGCGCAGCGGGGAGTACCGCGGCCTCTATCACGTGCTGCACGGCGTGCTGAGCCCGATGAACGGCGTCGGCCCCGAGCAACTGCACATCAAGCCGCTCTTGCCGCGGGTGCGGCCGGGCCTAGAGGTGATCCTGGCGACCGGCACGACCGTCGAGGGGGACGCCACCGCCCTGTATCTGCAACGCCTGCTTGAACCGCTGGGCGCGGAGGTGAGCCGCATCGCCTACGGCCTGCCGGTGGGCGGCGCGCTTGAATACGCCGATGAGGTCACCCTGGGCCGGGCCCTGAGCGGACGCCGTCGCGTGAGCGAACCCGCCGCTCCCCGCCGGGGCCCGGACGAGCCGGATGGCCCGGCCCCAGCCTCAACACCGCGCTAGCCCTTGGCCTCGGCCCATTGGGGTAGGGTAAGGGCGTGTCCGCTGCCTCTAACCCCCTCCCCCCCGCCCCGCTGCCGGAGTGGCTGCTGCCCGTCACCCTGACCGGTCAGCACGTGACGCTGTGCCCCCTGACCGAGGAGCACGCGGCGGACCTCTGCGCCGGGGCCGATGAGGAGACCTTCGCGCTGCTCGCGCGGGGTGGCCCAGCAGAGCCGACCGTTGCGGGCTGGGCCGACTACATTCGCGGGCTCAATGCTCTGCCTGCCCGGGTGAACTGGGCGGTGTTGATGGGCGGCCGAGCCGTGGGCCGAATCAGCTACAGCGAGGTCAAGGTCAGTGACCGCTGGGCCGAGATCGGCACCATGCTGGTCCCCGCCGCGCGCGGCACGGCCGCCAACCCAGAGGCAAAGCTGCTGCTGCTGACCCGCGCCTTTGAGGTGCTGGGGGCGAACCGGGTACAGTTCAAGGTGGATGCTCGCAATGCCCGCAGCCTGCGGGCGCTGGAAAAGCTCGGCGCGGTGCGCGAAGGTACCCTGCGGCAGTATCAGGTGCGGCCCGGTGGGGTTGCCCGTGACAGCGTGATGTTCAGCATTCTGCACGGTGAGTGGCCTGCGGTCAAAGCCAGGCTGCACGCCCGGCTGGCCCACTTCCCCTGAGCTGGGGATGAGTCGCCGCCGGGCGTTTGTCATGGGCGCGGCGGGTACACTGGGCGGGATGCACAAGCACCGTGTTGGGTCCTGCCGAGGTCGGGCCGCCCTCTGTTGTGCCCTGGCGGGTGGCCTGCTCGCTCCTGCGGCGCAAGGGCTGGTCGTGCCCCTCCAGGGCTGGACCCCCGTGAACGGCAACGCCAACGTGTGGACCGACCCGGCGGGCGCCTGCGTGCTGCGCGAGGAGCGACACGGCCAGGCTTTCCCCACCTTCCGGACGCAGGACGAAGCCCGCCGCTTCGCGCTCCGGCTTCAGAGCAGCCTCGCTCAAAGCCGGTTGCGCGAGGTTGTGACGCAACCCGTAGACCGAGCCGGAACCTGGGCTGTCCTGGCCGCCTACACCCACGAGGACAAGGGCGTCGCCTACCGCATCAGCGAACTCTACCTCAGTGACGCTGGCCTTTTGCGCACCGTCACCGGCAGCAGCGCTCAACACGAGGCCAGCGCGTGCGTGAACGAGATGCGGACGTTTTTGCGGTACCAGGCGAAGTGAGGCGGGGCTGAGCGCCGCCTGCTACCCTGCTCGAGATGGCGCGGCGAGTCAATCCCATTCAAGACCGGGCACGGCGCGCGGCGCTGGAAAAGGCAGCGTACCTCGCCCTCTACGAACGGGGGTATGCGGGGGTCACGCTGGCCGACATCGCGCGGCACGCTGGCGTCAGCAAGGGAACGCTCGCCTACCACTTCGGCAGTCGGGCGGGGCTCCTGGCCGCGGTCATGCGGCGCTTCACCCGAACGATCACGGTTGCGACCCGGCGGGCGCTGCGCCAGGCAGCCACACCAGAAGCCAAGCTGACCGCCTACGTCGAGAACCAGTTCTACGGAGTAGAAAACACCCGTCGCTTCTACACGGTGTCGCTGGACTTCCTGGCCGCCGCGACCCGTGACCCCGAACTGATGGCCGTGCAGCGCGACTTTCAGCGCGAGACGCTGACCCTCGACCTCGAGCTTGCGCGCCTTGCGGGGGACGCGGGCGCGGGAGAGCGAGCACGGCTGCTGCGGGCACTTGTCGAGGGCCTCAGCGTGCGTTTTCTGGCCGATCCGGCTCCGGATCTCGCGGCCTACCGCGCCGAGTGCCTGCGGGGGCTCCGGGCGATTCTGGGCTGGGAGGCTCCTCCCGGCTGAGGGCCGCCAGCGCCGCCGCCACCCGCCGCGCCCCCTCGATCAGCCGGGGACCGGGCCGCCCCAAACCGCTCTCGGGCACCCCCACGACGGGGACGCCGAGGCCGCGCGCCTCGATCACCTCCGGGCGCAAGCGCTTCGCGCCGCACCACGAGCACACGATCAGGTCCGGGCGGGCCCGGCGCACCTCCTCCAGGGCAAGGGGCGTGCTGCGGCCTGGCCGGTCCGCCAGGGCATTCACCGCCCCCAGCGTCTCCAGCAGATCGGTCACCCACGAGTCACGGGTGGCCGCAATGATGGGCTTGGGCCACCACTCGACCAGAACTCGGGGAGGTCGGGAAAGGGGGCGGGCCAAGCCGCGCAGCTCGCTCTCGAGCGCTCCCGCCACGGCTTGCGCCCGCTCCGGCAGGCCGATGGCCGCACCGATCTCGCGGATATCACGCAGGGTGTCCTGCACGCTGACCGGGTCAAGCACCAGCGTGGGCAGCCCCGCTGCCTGCACCTCTGCGACCACACGTTCCATCCCCGGCACGCTGAGGCTCGCCAGCACCAGGTCAGGCTGAGTCTCCCGCAGCGCCGCCACGTCGATCTTCAGATCCGGACCGACCCGCCGCGCTCGCTCCAGCCCCGGCGCGTCGCTGTGGCGGTCTACGGCCACCACCCAGCCCGCCACCCCAAGAGCGGCGAGAATATCCGAATTGCTGGCGGTCAGCGAGGCGAGGCGCATCATCAGAGCATAGCGGTTGGCGTGCGGCGGCCCAGCGTTCGCAGAGCCGCAGGGCAAGCGGAACGCTCGCCAGACCGTGTCTTGGGCGGCAGGAAGCGGCCTGACCGTGTGGTAGGGTGAGGGGTATGAAGAACACCTTCGCCGTCACCATGACGCTGCTGCTGGCGCTCACGCTGGGCGGCTCCTACGCCGGTTACCGCATCGCGACCACCCCGCACCACTCGGAGAATACCGCGGAAGAGGCGCACGGCGGGGCGGAGACAAGCTCGACGGTGGCGGGCGCGCCGGGAGACGACGTGGTGTCCAACCGGGAAGCGGCCGTGAACGCGGGCGAGGCCGAGCCGCTGGCGGCTCCCGGCGGAACCGGCCCGGGCTCGGTGCAGAACCAGAATGTCAATAACCTTCAGGCCGAGGCGGGCGGCCTCAATGCGGGGGTCAGCGACACGGTGCCCCAGACGGGGCTGGCGGCGGGCGGCGAGAACCCCACCGGCGAAACCACCGAGGTGGCCACGGGCGAACAGGCGGACGAGGGCGCCGAGCAGAGCGAAGCCGGTGTGAGCGGTGACGCCACGGTCTCGCCCACCGCGCAGGGCACCGAGGGCACTGAGCTCGGACAGACCGGCGCTTCCAACACCGAAAAGGCCCTGGCGGGCAGCCCCGGGGCCACCAACAGCCAGGCGGCCGCCGTCGCCAGCGCCACCAACGGGGATACCGGCGAGGGACAGGAAAAGTTTGCCGCGTCCTGCGCGGGCTGTCACGGGGCGCAGGCCCAGGGCGGCCTCGGCCCGGCCCTGGGAGGAGCGACCGGCCCCGGCAGCTGGATGGTGTCCGAGTTCGAGCGAGCGGTTCGCGAAGGCCATGCCCCCGACCGCGAGCTTGCGCCCACCATGCCCCGTTTTACCGAAGCGCAGCTCAGCGACGAGGACCTCGCGGACATCTACGCCTACCTGAAGTCGCTCTGAGCCGCCAGCTTCTGCCCCAGCCCGCCTGAAGGGGCGGGCTCTATGCTGGTGGGATGTTGCCCGGCCCGCTCCTCTCCACCGTCCTGCTGCCGACCCTGAACGCTGAGTTTGCGGCCGAGGTGGTCGCGGCGACGCCCGAGGCGCTGCCGAGCGCGGCGGCCCTCCTTGTTCCGCACGACGGACAACCGGTCGCGGACGTGCGGGACCGGCCCGACCGCTGGGCGCGGCTGAACCTGCTTGCGGGGGCGGTGCGGCGGGGCCTGCCCGTGCTTGCCTGGGGCAGCGGTGCGGCCCTGGCCGGGCGGGTGCTCGGCGCAGGTGTCCAGCTGGGTGGCGCGGCGGGCGAGTGGGCGAGGGCGCCGCGTGGCGCCCAGGTGCTCGCCTGGCGGGGCGAGTTGCCGCTGTTGTGGCGCGCGGGCCGCGTGACGGCCTGGGCGGACCCCACGCTGTCCGGCGAGGTGCGGGCGGCATTCCTGGCGGGCCTCGCGGAGACCACGGCCCGCGCCCCAGCCTCAGCGCTGGAGGCCGTGGGAGGAGAGGCGGCGCTGCGAGCGGTGCTCGCCGACTTCTACGCACGGGCCCGGGCCGATCCCCTGCTTGGCCCGATGTTTGCCGCACACGTGACCGATTGGGCGGCGCACCTAGACGGCGTGACCGCCTTCTGGGTGACGATGCTGGGCGGCGGAGCCGCGTGGCGCGGGAACCTGAACAGGATTCACGCGGGCCTCGGTCTTCGCGGCAAGCACCTCACGCGCTGGCTGGACCTGTGGCGCGAGGCGGCGCAGGCGCACCTTTCCCCCGACGCCGCCGCACTCCTTGTGGGGCGCGCAGAAACGATGGGCCAGCGGCTGGCTCAGGCCAAGCGGGGGAACGCTCCTCACCTCGGGCGCGTACCCTAGGGCGTATGGCCCTACGTCACATCCCCTTTCGCTCGAAAGACGACCCGCTTCCCGACGGCTTGACGCACCCTACCTGGGTCATTCTCGACGTGACCGGCGCCTACCCGGCGCGGCAGCCCGCCAGCCCCCTTCAGGCTCTCCTCCGGCGCGAGGAGACGCTCGAAGCGCTGGAAGCCCGTGTGGAGAAGCTGCGCGGCGCGGCCTGGCTGCACGGTGTCCTCGTGCGCATCTCGGAGTTTACGGCCTCGCCCGCAGCAGCCCACGCGGTTCGGCAGATCCTGGCGCGGCTGGCACAGAAGAAGCGGGTGGTGGCCTACCTGCCGCAGCTCACCATGACCAGCCTGCTGGCGGCGAGCGGCGCGCCGGAGATCGCAGCTCCCGAATCGGCGGACGTGATGGTGCTGGGCTTTGCCGCACAGCCGACCTTTGTGGGGGCCTTTCTCAAGAAGAACGGGATCGAGGTTGAGAACCTGCGCATCCGCGAGTACAAGGCGGCGCTAACCCGCTACTCGCAGGAGCGCATGGACGAGGCCAACCGCGAGCAGCTCACCGCCTACCTCAGCGACCTGGAGCGGGCTTGGGCGCTTGACCTCGCCGCGGCGCGTGGCGTGAGCGAGGACACCGCCCGCGCCTGGCTCAACGGAGACCTGACCAGCGCGCAGGCAGCTCGGGACGCGGGCCTCATCACCAAAGTCGCCTACGAGGATGAGCTCGTCGGGCCCGGAACGCGGCCCCTCGCGGCAGTGCTTGACCTGCTGCTCCCCAAAAAGACGAACGCGAAGGCTGGGCGAGTGGCCGTCGTGCCCGTGGTGGGCACCATCGTGCCCGGCAAGAGTAGACCCGGTTCGTTGCCCCTTCCCCTGCTGGGCGGGCCGCTGGCGGGGGCGGAGACCGTCGTTGCCGCCCTCAAGCGTGCCCAACAGGACGAGAAGACCAAGGCCATCGTGCTGTACGTGGACAGTGGCGGCGGTTCGGCCCTCGCGTCGGACCTGATCTGGCGCGAGGTCGCGACAAGCAAAAAGCCGGTGGTGGCCGTCATGGGCGAGTACGCGGCGAGCGGGGGCTACTACGTTCTTACGCACGCGCGGCACGTCGTCGCCAGCCCGTATACCCTCACGGGCAGCATCGGTGTGGTGAGCGGCAAACCCGTTCTGCGCGAGTTTAACGCCCGGCACGGCCTGAACCCCGAGCCGGTGGGCCGTGAGCGCGCCCTGATGTACAGTCCCGCTCGCCCCTTTACCGCCGAAGAACGTGCCCACGTGGAAAAGGGCATCGCCGAGGTGTATGACCGCTTCATCACCCGGGTGGCCGAGGGCCGCCGCCTGAGCAAGGCGCGTGTGGACGAACTCGGACGTGGCCGCATCTGGAGCGGCTTCGCTGCCCTTGAGCTCGGGCTGGTCGACGAACTCGGCGACCTGCGCGTCGGCATCGAGCGGGCCTGTGAACTCGCTGGCCTCCCCTATGACGCCCCCGTCTGGAACGCCGCCCCGGCCAAGACCGGCCCCCTCCCCGAGTTTGCCCGGGAGGCCGCCGACGCCGCTCGCCTGAGCGTGTGGCCCTTTGGCCGCGAACGGGTGCTGACGTGGTTCGATCAGGAAGTCAAGGTGAGGTAGAACCAACCTACCCTGAAGCGTTAATCTCCTTAATTTCAACCTCATTCCCCCCCCCCCCAGAAAACTTAATCTCTCCTCATCACCACAGTTTTGGAGGAAGGTTGTATGAAGAAGATCAGTGCAGTGTTGGCCGCTTTGATGTTGTCGTCTTTCCTGGGTGTGGCACAGGCTCGTGAAGAAGGGCCTAAGCCGGAGTGGTGCGGGGCAGGCAGTGAGTTTGTCTCCGCCGATCTCTTTGAACTCTGCTTCCGCTAAGCGAACGGGAGGTCTGTATGCAGATGGACTATCGGCTCCGTGACATGGCTTTTCGCCAGCAGTACCATGACGAACACGGTCTGTTTAGCTTGTGCCTCTACGACCCGGCCCTTCCCTCCGACCGTCCCCTCACGCTGCCCAGCCTGCGGGCGTTGCTCGTCCGGGTGGGAGGGCGGCTGCGGATGAACGCCTTGTCCCGTTGGACCCCCACACAGCCTGCTCTGGGCTGACCCCTCCCCAGACCCCACACCACGAGTGCCCGGACGTCAGGATTCGGCTTCCGGGCACTCGTGGTGTGTTCCGTTCAGGCGGTCGCCGCCTCGTACGCCGCAATCCCGCCCCGGATCACGTCCAGGCTGCTCTCCCAGAAGTCGGGCGCGTGCAGGTCGATGCCGAAGCGGGCGGCGAGGGAGCGGGGGTCCGCGAGGCCCGTGCTCGACAGCAACTCGTCGTAGCGGCGCTGGAAGTCGGCGGCCTCGCCGCGCTCCTTCGCCGCCTGGTACTGGGCGTACAGGCCCAGCCCGAACAGCAGCCCGAAGGTGTAGGGGTAGTTGTAGAAGCTCAGGCTGTAGTAGTGCGGCTTGACGGCCCACATGTAGGGGTGGGTGCTGGCCAGCGCGTCCCCGTACGTCTCGCGCTGCGCCCAGGTCATCAGCTCGCAGAACTCCTGCGGGGTGAGGTCGCGCTCCGAGCGCCGCTCGAACACGGCCCGCTCAAAGAGGAAGCGCGAGTGGATGTCTACGACGACCTGCGCATGCCCCAGCAGTTGCGTCTCGAGCACATAGAGGCGTTCCTCGCCTGCTGAGCGCTCCAGCGCCGCGTTCTGAACGATCGTCTCGCAGAAGATGGAGGCGGTCTCGGCCAGCGTCATCGGCGTCTCGCGTTGCAGCGGGGTACGCCGCGCCCTCAGGAGGTTGTGGTAGCCGTGCCCCAGCTCGTGCGCGAGGGTGGAGACGCTGTCGAGGCTGGGGTCGTGGTTCATCAGGATGCGGCTCTCGTCGCCCGCCCAAGCCATGCAAAAGGCCCCGCCCCGCTTGCCGTCACGCGGCCCGGCGTCGATCCAGCCCCCCGCAAAGGCGCGGGCGGCGTAGTCCCCCAGGTTGTCCGAGTACGCGCGGAACTGCTCCTCCACGAACCGGGTCCCGGCCTCGTACGTCCACTCGGTGTGCGAGCGGCCCACCGGCGCGAACAGGTCCCACCAGTCCAGCCGTGCCTTGCCCAGCGCCCGCGCCTTGGCCGCGAAGTAGCGCCGGAAGTCGGGAAAGGAGCGCACGACCGCCCCCTGCATGGCCTCCAGGGTCTCGCGGTCAATGCCGTGCGTGAGCAGGCTGGGGGCCACCGCATCGGAGAAGCCCCGGCGAGCGGCGAGGGTGCCTTCCTCCCCCTTGACCCCGTTGAGGGCGGCAGCCAGGACGACTTCGGCGCCTTCCCAGACCTTCAGCTCAGCCTCGTAGGCGTCCCGGCGTACACTCTCGTCGGGATCGGTCGCCAGGGCACGTAGGGCGGTCACGGGAAGGACTTGTCCCCGATACTCGCCGCGCAGTTGGCTGGACACGTTGCCGTGCAGCTTGGCCCAGCCGCCCGCCCCGCTGGGCCGCAGCCGGGCCGCGAGGTCTTCTTCTTCCGGGGTCATCTGGTAGCGTGCTCGCTCCGCGCTGCGGCGGATCAGGTGCTCGTGCTGACGGGCGACCTCCGACCCTTTCAGCAGCGCCTCCACGTCCTGCCCGCCCAGCCAGGCGGTCAGGCGCGAGCGCAGCGGTCCCAGCGGGAGGGTCAGGGTGGTCAGTTCGCCCATCTTCTGCTGGGCGAGGGCGTTGCGGCTGTCGGTGGTGACGAAGGCGGAGATAAAGCCCCGCAGCGCGGTCAGGCGGGTCATCAGCGCATTCAGGCCCCCCAACACGGCCTCCAGGCTCTGTGGGGTGGCGGCGGCACCGTCCTTGCGAACGCCGTGGCGGTCGAACGTCGCCTCCAGCGCGGCCACCTCCTCCCGCAGGGCGGCGAGGTCGGCTTCGAGACGGGGATCATGCAGGCCCGCGTACAGGTCGTCTGTGCGCCAGCGGGGAAGGTCTCTGAGGGGCAGGGTGGTCATGCCAGGCAGTCTAGCCCCCGCTCCACGCCGAACAGCCCTCCGCCAGATGGCCTAGCGGGAGGCGCGCCTAAAACAGCCGGTCGCGGCCCGCCGCCTTGGCCGAATACAGGCGGCTGTCAGCGAGGTGCAGGAGCACCGCCGGATCACTGCTCTCACCGGCATAGGCGATGCCCGCGCTCAGGGTGATGGGGGGCAAGCCGTCGAGCTTCAGAGCGCGGACAGCGTCCAGCGCCGCCGCCACCCGCGCCCGCGCCTCCTGTGCGGTACGGGCATGGAGAATCACCAAAAATTCCTCGCCGCCCCACCGCACCACAGCGTCTTCAGGGGGCAGCGCTCGGCGCAGGGTATGGGCCACGGCGACAAGCACCCGGTCTCCCTGGTGGTGCCCCAGGGTATCGTTGATCCGTTTGAAGTGGTCGAGGTCGAGAAGCGCCAGGGCCTGTGCGCCCGCCAGCCCGCCTGGCTGAGGAGAAGGCTGAGCCAGACGCCTCTTCAACACCTCGCTGCCCCAGCGCCGGTTGTAGATGCCCGTCAAGCTGTCGCGGTAGGCCAGTCCGCGCAGCGCTTCGCTCTGGGTGCGCTCGCGGCTAACCTCGTGCCCGTACACGCTGAGGTACCAGATGATGGGCAGCGTCAGGGCCGCCAGCAGGACGCCGGGCAGGTCCGGGCTACGCGAGGCCATATTCACCCCGGCGAGCAGCAGGGCAGCCGGGCCCGTCAGGAGCACCGCCGTCCGGGCCGGCAGCCACGCAAAGCTGAAGAGGGCCAGGATCACCAGGTGAATGAGCAGGGCCGAGGTGACGGGCCGGTGAGTGACGAGGACACTCAACAGGTTGAACAGGAACCAGGCGCTCAGAATGCCGATCACCAAACGTTGGAGCAAGGACAGCGGCACCCGGGACGAGAGCGACATGAGGAGCAGCAAAGCGCTCAAGACCAGCCCCAGCCCGACGGACCAACCCATCTGCCCAAAGTCAGGCTGCCCGCGCAGGTGAACAAACGACGTCAGCTCCACCAGCACACCCAGCAGCGCGACCCCGGACAGCAAGCGGCGCTGCTGCCGCTCTGCTGCGGGGACACGGTCCAGCTTGACCCGCCGGGGGCTCTTCATGTCCCTTCTAGGTTTAACAGATCGGCGACCAGGATGCCGCACAATCTAGCTCGGCAGTGGGGGAAGACGAAGGGGGGGCGGCGAAGAGGCCAGCCCCAGCACCCGCTCGGCGACGTTGACCAGGTGGTCTCCTAACCGCTCCAGGCTGCGGGCCATCCGGTGGGCGGTCAGGGCGACCTCCACGTCGTCGGGACGCTCGTGAAGTCGGGTGAGGCTGGCACGGAGCATCTGCTCGTACAGGGCGTCCACCTCCTCCTCGTCAAGGCGCATCACCTCGCGGGCAGCGGCAGCGTCGCGCTCGGCAAAGGCGTAGGCGAGCTTTTCGAGCATCTCCGAAAGCAGATTCACCAGGGGCAGCACGTCCTGAAGGGTGGCGCTGCGGGTGCGGGGGGCGAGCGCTTCCAGGTCGCGGGCCACCGTCAAGGCGTAGTCACCCACCCGCTCTAGGTTGGTGAGGCTGCGAAACACCATCAGGTGAAAGGCCAGCTCCTCGCCCGTGAGCGGCCCGGCAAAGGCGGCGAGGCAGGCGTCCTCCATCTCGCGCTCCAGCAGGTCGGTCTCGCGCTCCAGGGCCCGGGCCCGAGCGGTCAGCCCCGCGTACTCGGCGCGGCGAAAAGCGTCCCGCACGGCGCCGAGCTCCTCGAGCACGAGGCTCAGCATCCGCAGAAAGCGGGCCGTCAGGTGCAGGGTGCTGGCCTCACCAGGGCTCATAGCGGAAAGTATCCTAGCGGCTGGTGAGGGTGGAGTCAGGAACGGGCAGCCCCATCACGCGGCAAAACCCAGCCACGTCCGCGTACACGAAGGCACGCCAGCCTGCCGCCTGTGCCGCAGCCACGTTCTCGGCGCTGTCGTCCCAGAAGACGATCCGGGCCGAAGGCACACCCAGCCGCCGCGCCACCTCCGCGAAATACTCCGGGGCGGGCTTGCGGTGGCCGACCGCGTAGCTTGCAAAATGCCCGTTCACCAGGCGACCCAGCCCCACCTCATTCAGCAGGTGCTGGGTGCGGTGGGCCTCCTGGTTGGTGGCGAGGTGCACCCGCCAGCCCGCCGCACGCAGCGCCTCGACGGCGGCGATGAGGGGCAGGTTGGGGTGGCGCTCGGATTCCAGCCACTCGCGCAAAAAGGCCTGCGGCGACTGCGACCGGCCCAGCGACCGCAGGAATGCGGGGAGGTGCGTGAGCAGGTCCGCGCGCCCGGTGGACGCCTCCAGAAAAGGACCCAAGAAAAAGGCGCGGGCGGCCTCGGGATGCTCCCGCAGCAGCCGCGCCCCAAAGAATTCCGGGGGGGTGACCAGCACGCCGTCCACGTCGAGCAGCAACACGTCCTCTTGGGGGTTCACCAAGATGCTCCGGGGAAGCCCCGCCTTTAGGGCTGGGGAGGAACCGGAGCGCCGCGAAGCGGCCTAGGTTTTCACCAGCTCGCATGTTAAAACCCTTTCTGTGAAGTTGACGCTGACCGCCAAGCTCAAGCTGAACCACACCAGGGAGCAGAAAGCCGCCCTGGACGCGGTGACGTTGAGCTATCGGGACGCCCTCAACTACACGTCGCAAGTGGCCTTTGAGATGGGCAAAAGCTCCAACGCCGCCAAGATTCAGAAGGAGGTGTACGCCACCCTCCGGGAGCGGTTCGGGTTGGGCGCTCAGATGGCCTGCTCTGTCCCGCGCGCCGTTGGGGCGGCGTACAAGACCCTCTGGACGCGGGCGAAGCAAGCGAAGGCCGCACGGGAGCGCAACCCCAAAGCCCGCGGGTATAAGGGTCTCGACGCGCCGCCAAAGTTCGTCTCTCGCACCCTCAGCTACCAGTACGGGCGCGACTACTCGTTCAAGAGCGGCCAACGGGTGAGCATTTCCACGCTGCAAGGCCGCTTGGTGCTTTCCTACGAGGGGTACGCCAAGCACCTGGAATACATCGCACAAGGTGCTGAAGTCGGTGCGGGCAAGCTCTGGTACGACAAGCGCAAGAAGCAATACTTCTTGCTTGTCCCGCTGAGTATCGAACTCTCCGACCCGGAGCCTTCCACCCATACGCAGGTGGTGGGCGTGGACGTGGGGATGCGGTATTTCGCCGTGGCAAGCAGCACCTCCAATCAAGCCTTCTTCAAATCGGGCAAGGAGACGCTTCGCCAAGCGGAGCGGTACGCGAAAGCCCGCAAGTCGCTTCAGCAAAAAGGCACCCGTTCCGCCGTGCGCCGTCTTGTGGCGCTGTCGGGCCGGGAAAGACGGTTTATTGCTGATACCAACCACTCGCTTTCCGCCCAAATCCTTCGTTCCTTCCCCCAGGCTTTGATCGGCATCGAGGAACTGACCGGAGCGCGTGAACGCACCGAACGGCGCAGCCGGAAGGGCAGTTCCGAGAAGCAGAGGAAGGCGAACCGCCGCCGTGCCCGCTGGAGTTACGCCGAGTTGCTGGGCTTCCTGGCGTACAAAGCGCCGATTGTCGGGAGCGTGGTGGTCAAGGTGGACGCGCACTACACCTCGCAAACCTGCCCCCAATGCGGCCATTGCTCTCAGGGCAACCGGCCTCAAAAGGGACTGATGTTCGTCTGCGAGAGTTGCGGGTATTCGTTGCATGCCGACCTGGTGGGGGCAAGGAACGTGGGACTCAGGGCATTGCTGGTCCGGCAAGACTGGGCCAGCACGGGGTGTTTGTCATGCACCCCCAGTCGCCCCGAAAGCGCAGACCCGCACGCCGGGTCTGCTGGGCGAGATGTGTCGGACGCTGAAACCAAAGCTGAGCGCCTGCAAAGGTACTCGGAGTTGCGGTGGAGTCCAGACACAAGCCCCCGCCTTGAGGCGCGGGGTCATGACCCAAAGAGGGTAGCGCTAGCCGAAACGCCCGGTCACGTACGCCTCTGTCCGCTCGTCGCGCGGGCTGGTAAACAGCTGTTCTGTGGGACCGTGTTCGACCAGGTCGCCGTTCAGGAAAAAGGAGGTGGTGTCCGAGACCCGCGCGGCTTGGTGCATGTTGTGCGTCACAATCAGGATGGTTGTGACCTTTTTCAGCTCGGCCATCAGGTCCTCGATGCGGGCGGTGCTGGCGGGGTCGAGCGCGGAGGTCGGCTCGTCCATCAGCAGGAGTTCCGGCTCCACGGCGAGCGCGCGGGCGATACAGAGGCGCTGCTGCTGCCCACCCGAAAGCCCCGTTGCGGGCGTTTTCAGGCGGTCTTTGACCTCGTCCCAGAGAGCGGCGCCGCGCAGGGCCCGTTCGGCCACCGCCATGAGGTGCCGGCGGTCACGCACCCCCGCGAGCTTCAGGCCGCTCACCACATTGTCGAAGATGCTCATCGTGGGAAAGGGGTTGGGCTTCTGAAAGACCATGCCAATGCGGCGGCGCATGGCCACCGGGTCTACTCCACGCCCGTACACGTCCTCGCCGTCCAGCAGGATGCGGCCCGTGACCCGCGCTCCGGGCGTCAGGTCGTGCATGCGGTTGATCGCCCGCAGGAAGGTCGTCTTGCCGCAGCCTGAAGGGCCGATCAGGGCATTCACGGTGCCGCGCGCTACGGTCAGGTTCACGTTCCGCACCGCCGGCTTGTCGCCGTAGAAGATGCTCACGTCGTTCGCGCTGAGAAGGGGGGTCATATCGGGTCAGGCTCCTTTGGTTACTTCCGGCGGCTCACCCAGCGGGCCAGCAGGCTGGTCAGGAAAATCAAGGCGATGAGAAGCAGGGCTCCGGCCTTGGCAAGACGCTGGTTCTCGTCGTAGGCGCTGGTGGCCCCGCGGTAGATTTCCAGCGGCAGGGCGCTCATGGGCCGCGTGGGGTCAAAGGTCACGTTGGGGTTGCCGAACGCGGTAAACAGGAGGGGCGCGGCTTCTCCGGCGACGCGGGCGAGCGCCAGCATGACGCCCGTGACGATCCCCCCGGCGGCGGCCGGCAGCACGATGCTCAGGATCACCCGCCACTGCGGAAGCCCCAGGCTGAGCCCCGCCTCCCGAACGGTCTGCGGCACGAGCTTAAGCACCTCCTCGGTCGTGCGAACCACGATGGGCATCATCAAGAGTCCCAGGGCAAGCGCCCCCGCGAGGCCAGAGAAGCCGAAGTGAAGCACGATCAGCCCGTAGGCAACCAGCCCCATCACGATGGCGGGAATCCCAGCAAGCACGTCGCTGAGCATGCGAACGGTCGGCATCAGGGGGTGCCGGGGGTACTCCGCCAGGAAGATGCCCCCCGAGACGCCGATGAGCACGCCGATGACGCTGGCCAGCCCCAGCATGGTCAGGCTGCCGGTGATCGCATTCAGCAGGCCGCCGCCCGCCTCGCCCTCCGGGGCAGGGGTCTTGGTGAAGAAGTCGAGATTCATCGCGCCCAGGCCCTCGCGCAGCAGGTAGGCCACAATCAGGACGAGCGGGGCGACGACGAGCAGGGTGGCAAGCAGAATCAGCCCGCCCATCAGCCTGTTCTTGAGCCGCCGGGCCGGGCTCAGGCCGCGCTGAATGCGCGTGGGAACCACAGCAGCGGTGCGCATCACTGCAGCCCCCGTGGCGTGAGGCGGGCGATGACGATGCGGGCAACGAAATTCACCGCCACGCTGAGAAAAAAGAGACAGAGACCAAGCGCGACCACGCTGGAGCGGTGCAGCGCTTCCTGAGCGTCCCCGAACTGGTTGGCGATGACGGAGGCCAGCGTACTCGCATTGCCCCAGAGACTCTTCAGAAGTTCCTGGCTGTCACCGATCACCATCGCCACGGCGAGCGTCTCGCCCAGCGCTCGGCCCAGCGCCAGCAGCACGCCGCCCAGGATTCCGGCGCGGGCATAGGGCAGGACGGCCCCGGAGATCACTTCCCACTTCGTCGCTCCCAGCGCATACATCGCCTCCCGCTGGTCGGTGGGCACAAGCCGAATCACATCCCGCGCGACCGAGGCGGTATAGGGCAGGATCATCACCGTCAGGATGATGATGGCGAGGGCGAGCCCCCGCCCACTCGCGCCCGGCGGCACGAAAAAGCACTCGAGGTTCGTCTGTCCCTGCGCCCACAGCTCGTTGCAGCGGGTGATCAGCGCCGTGTTGTCCGGGTCGACGAAAAACGTGGTCTGCCACCGCCCCAGCACGGGCGCGATCACAAAGAGCGCCCACAGGCCGTACACGACGCTGGGCACGGCGGCGAGCAGCTCGATCAGGTAACCGATCGGGTTCGCCAGCCACCTCGGGGCGTACTCGGCCACAAAGAGCGCACTCGCCACCGCGAGCGGCACGCTGAGAACGAGCGCGGCCAGGCTGGTCACCAGCGTCCCCACGATCATCGAGGCCGCACCGAACACGCCCTCCACCGGGTTCCAGGTGCGCTCGGTGAAAAAGCGCCATCCAAAGGTGTGCAGCGCCCGCCAGGACTCGCGCCCCAGCTCGGTCACGCTCAGCACGAACACCAGCACGATCACCGAGGCGAGCACCAGGATCAGGGCTTGAAAGGCGCGGTCACTCCGGCTGGAGAGAGCAGCGGGTGTGGGTGGGCGGCGAACAGGTTCACTCATGGACGTATGACCTCGCAGGCGCAGTACACCGCGGAAGCGTCAGGGGCAGGTCAGGCACACGGCACCAGGGCCACACGAGAAAGGGCGGCCTTCCCTCCTGGGAGCCGCCCCACGCGGAAGGTCCTGGCGCTAGAGCCTCTTGCCGCCGTAGGTCATCGAGCCGATGATGCTTCGCGCCTTGCTCACCACATTGGCGGGCAGCCGCGCGTAGTCGAGGCCCTCGTTGTACTCCTGGCCTTCGGTGACCATCCAGGTGAGGAGGTTCTTGAGGGCTTTTGCCTGCGCCTCCGTGCGGTTACCGTACTTCTGATCCTGATAGAAGATCACGTAGGTGAAGCTGGCGATGGGGTAGGCGTCGGCGTTCGCGCTGTTCGTGAGGCTCACCCGGGTATCGGCGGGAATCACGACGCCCCTGGCGGCGGCGCTGGCGGGGCCGTTGTCGGCAAGCACGAACTTCCCGGCGCGGTTCTGCACGCTGCCGAAGGGGAGCTTATTTTGCTTGGCGTACACCAGTTCCACGTACCCGATCGCGCCGGGCGTGCTCTTGACGACGCCCGCTACCCCGTCGTTGCCCTTGGCGCCGGTGCCCACAGGCCACTGCAGGCTATTCCCCACGCCGACCCGGCTCTTCCACTCGGAAGAAACCTTGCTGAGGTAGTCAGAAAAGACGTAGGTGGTTCCTGACCCGTCGCTGCGGCGGGCGACGGTGATGGGGAGCGGAGGCAGGGTCACGCCGGGGTTGAGCGCCGTGATGGCCCGGTCGTTCCAGGTTTTAATCTTGCCCAGGTAGATGTCGGCAAGCACCCGGCCAGTAAACTTGAGGGGCTGGGTGACGCCGGGAACGTTGTAGGCGGGCACCACGGCCCCAATCGCCGTCGGCACGTGCAGCAGCTTGCCGGGCGCGGCCCGCAGCGCCTCGTCACTCATGGGGTTATCGCTTCCGGCAAAGTCCACGGTGCGCTCGGTGATCTGCTTCTGCCCCGCGCCGCTGCCGACCGACTGGTAGTTCACGTCTACCCCGGTCGCCTTTTTGTACTCGGCGAACATCTTGGAGTAGAGGGGATAGGGAAAGCTTGCTCCTGCTCCCGTCAGGCTCTGCGCGGCGGCGCTGCCAGCAGTCATCAGGGCCAGGCCCAGCACGAGGGTCTTCTTCATGCCTCATAGGGTGGAGGCCGCCTGTCAGGCGCACGTCACTGCTGTGTCAGGAAAAGGTCAGGCGCTCACTCAAAGAGGGGCAGATGGCCGAGCGCGGTCACGTCCGGGCGCTCCTGTCCCTCCGTAAAGACGGCGACGACCGCTGCGACCTCGCCACCGACCTCCTCGATGATCTGCCGCAGGGAGTGCAGCGTGCCGCCGCTCGACACCACGTCATCCACGATGGCGACCTTCTTCCCGCGGATCTTGGGGACGTCGAAGCCGTCAAGCACCAGCAGTTGGGGTCGGCCGGTGGTGATGCTCACGACCTCGCGCGCGATGGGGTCCACCATGTAGGGCTTCTGGGTCTTGCGAATCACGATGTAGGGCTTGCCGCTCTCGCGGCTGATGACGTGGGCGAGCGAGAGCGCCTTGACCTCCGGCGTAACCAGCACGTCGATGCCTTCGGGGAGGCGGCGGGCCAGCTCACGCCCGGCGGCCTCCGTCACCTCGGTGTCGCCCAGCATGTTAAAGAGGGCCACGCTGACGCCAGGAGCAACCGGCACCACCGGCAGTTCGCGCGTCACGTTCCCGACCTCGACCTTGTACGTTCTCACGGGCACGAGTCTACCCCCTTGGCCCGGCGCTCAGCCCTGCGGCTCCACCCCGGGCGCGCGGTAGGGCACGACCTCGGCCACCCCCCGGTCATTCAGCCGGGCGATCAACCCCGCCGCCTCCCAGTAGGCCAGGCCGCCGTCCAGCGCCACGCACTGTCCGCCCGCGTAGACCACCGGGGCGAGCGGGGCGACGGGCTCGGCCTCCTCCTGCCCGATCAGCAGCGGAATGGGGGTATGCCCGTGCGCGAGCCACTGACCGCCAAAGGTCCTCAGGAGCCGCCGGGCCGCCTCCGCTCCCCCCACGTCCGCAAAGGCGAGGCGATCTGCAAACGCGCTCGCAAAGTGGCCCCAGACTTCGGGCCGAGGGCTCTGAAGAAGGCGCGCGACGTGCGCATTCACCATATCCACGCTCCCGCCCAGGTGCAGGTACAGGGTGGAGTCGGCATGCAGCAGCAGCCAGCGCCCCACGCGGGCCAGGGCTGGCCGCCTCTCCAACCATGCCCGGTCAGCGGGCTCCAGGCGAGCTGCATCGTGGAGCTGCCCCCCGTTTGACAGCCAGTACTCGCGAAAGCCGTAGCGGTCCGGTTCGCCTGCGGCCCCAAAGCGCAGGGCGGCCAGGAACATCACCTCGTGGTTCCCCAGCAGCGCCGTCACCTGTCCGCCTGCCGCTCGCGCCCCCACCTCCAGTCTGCGAATGAGCCGGATGACGCCCGCCCCATCCGGCCCGCGGTCCAGATAGTCCCCCAGAAAGACGAGGTGCGCCGCGCCCCCTCGCCAGCGGTCCTCCGCGTCGGTCAGGCCCGCGTCCTGAAGCAGCCCGCGCAACTTGCCCAGGGCGCCGTGAACGTCGGCCATCACCCACAGCCGGTCGGTGGCCAGCGTCACGGCTCCTCCCCGAGGGCTCCCCTACCGTGAGGCCGATCTCGTTCGTCGTGACGGCAGCGGCACAGCTCCCTCCCTGCCCCGGCGAGGCCGGGCCGCTGCGGCACTCCGGCGAGCACGCTCATGGGCTGTCTTCGTCGTCTCCGCCGCCGTCCGTGTCCTCGTTGCGCTCCTGCTGCCGGGCGTCCGGCTTCGCGCCGGGGAGGGCGCGCCAACTCGTCATTCGGTCGCTGATGTCCTGCTGAAGACGGCGCACGTTGCCCTCCATGCGGGCCCTTGCCGCCTCCAGCTTGTGCCGCAGCCGCATGATCTCCTCGACGCCCGCCAGGTTGACGCCCAGCTCCTGGGTGAGGCGGCGAATCTCGCGCAGGTGCTCGATGTCGCGCTCCGAGTACAGCCGCGTCTTGCCGCTGCTGCGCCCCGGGCGGATGAGCTGCTTGCGCTCGTAGAGCCGCAGGGTCTGCGGGTGCATGTCCACCAACTCGGCGGCGATGCTGATGACATAGACGGGCCGGTCCTTGGGATCGACCTTGCCATCCGGAGCGGGCAGCGCGGGAGGCGCCGCGCGTTCGCGCAACTCGTCCTCCAGCCGCTCAATCTCGGCCTCGAACTCGCCCTGGAGGTCGTCGAGTTCGCGCTGGAGCCGCATGACCTCCTCGACGCCCGCCAGGTTGACGCCCAGCTCCTGGGTGAGGCGGCGAATCTCGCGCAGGTGCTCGATGTCGCGCTCCGAGTACAGCCGCGTCTTGCCGCTGCTGCGCCCCGGGCGGATCAGACCCTTGCGCTCGTAGAGCCGCAGCGTCTGCGGATGCATGTCCACCAGCTCGGCGGCGACCGAGATCACGTAGACGGGGCGTTGCTTGGAATCCGCAGGCATACCTTGTTTGAGTATACGGGAAGCAAGGATTTTGAAGGTGGCGAAAGGTGAAGTTGGTGGAGGCGCGAACAGACCCGGTGCCCCTCCCACCCCCGCTATCATCCCTCCATGACCTCAACCGCCGATCTCGCTGCCCTCCATCAACGCCAGGACGCCGAACGCGAACTGTTCGAGCTGCTGCGCATTCCCAGCGTGAGCGCGGACCCCGCGTACGGGGCGGATGTGGCGCGGGCGGCCGCCTTTCTGCGCGACAAGCTGGCGGCGCTCGGCTTCAAGGCGCGGGTGGACCAGACCGCCGGGCATCCCGTGGTGTATGCCGAGCGGCAAGACGCCCCCGGCAAGCCCACGGTGCTGATCTACGGGCACTACGACGTGCAGCCCGAAGCGCCCCTGGAGGAATGGGTGACGCCGCCCTTCGAGCCCACCGTGCGTGAGGGACGCGTCTATGCCCGCGGTGCGACGGACGACAAGGGGCAGGCGTACGCACACGTGCGCGGCACAGAACTGCTCCTCCAGGCCGGGCCGCTCCCGGTGAATGTGAAGTTTCTGCTCGAGGGCGAGGAGGAGATCGGCAGCCCCAACCTGGAAGCGTACCTGCGCGAGCACGCCCAGGAGTTGAAGGCAGATGTCATCGTGATTTCCGACGGCAGCCGCTTCGCGCCGGACGTGCCCACCGTCACCTACGGGCTGCGGGGCCTGAGCTACGTGGAGATTCACGTCCAGGGCGCGAACCGTGACCTCCACAGCGGCAGCTACGGCGGGGCCGCCCCCAACCCCATCCATGCCCTCTGCCAGATCATCTCCCGGCTCAAGGACGAGCAGGGCCGAATCACCATTCCCGGCTTCTACGACGGCGTGGAGGAGCCCACGCCTCAGGAGCGGGAGATGTGGGCCAAACTCCCGCACAGTGACGAGGCATTCGCGAGGTCCATCGGCGTGCCGGCCCTCCCCGGCGAGGCGGGCTACAGCACCCTCGAACGCCTCTGGGCGCGGCCTACGCTGGACGTCAACGGCATCTGGGGCGGCTACCAGGGCGAGGGCAGCAAGACGGTGATTCCCGCAAAGGCCGGGGCAAAAGTTTCTATGCGCCTGGTGCCCGGCCAGGACCCCGAGCGCATCACCCGTCTCGTCCAGGAGTACGTCCCCACCCTCGCGCCCCAGGGCGTGCAGGTCGAGGTCAGGGCCCTGCACGGCGGCCAGCCCGTCAAGGTGGACCTCGACTCGCCCTACGTCCAGGCCGCTGACCGCGCCCTGAGGCGTGTGTACGGCAAGCCCGCCGCCTTCGCCCGCACGGGCGGCAGCATCCCCATCGTGGCGGCTTTTCGTTCCCTCCTGGGCGCGCCCGTTCTGCTGGTGGACTTCGGCCTGAATGAGGACGCCCCTCACTCCCCGAACGAGAGCTTTGCCCTGGAGGACTATCACAACGGGATTCTGACGAGCGCGTATCTGCTGCAGGAGCTCGGGAAGTGACGGAAGGGGAGGAAACCCGGGCCCTTTTCGTCCCCTGCTCATCCCTCCCCATAACGGGTGCGGAGCGCCCATGAGGCTCGGCTTCCTCGCCTCCCACGGGGGCAGCGCCGCCCGCTTTCTGACGGGGGCGTGCCGGGATGGCCGGCTGGACGCCGTGCCGCTCGCGCTGGCCAGCAACAACAGCGGCAGCCCCGCGCTGGCCTGGGCGCGGGAGGCGGGGCTCAGAACGGCACACCTCAGCAGCGTGAAGTACCCCGATCCAGACGCGCTGGACGCCGCCATCGCAGACTTTCTGCAAGAGGCGGGGGTAGACACCCTCGTCCTCAGCGGGTACATGAAGGCGCTGGGGCCGCGAGTGCTTTCGGCCTACGCGGAACGGCTTCTCAACGTTCACCCCAGCCTGCTGCCTCGGCACGGCGGGCGCGGCATGTACGGTGACCGGGTGCATGAGGCGGTGCTGGCCTCCGGGGATGCGGAGTCGGGCGCGACCGTTCACCTCGTCACTGCCGGAATCGACGAGGGACCGGTGCTGGCACAACGCAGGGTGCCCGTGCTGCCGGGGGACACGGTCGCCACCCTCAAGGCACGGGTGCAGGCGGTCGAGGGGGAATTGCTGCTTCAAG
Organism: Deinococcus sp. YIM 77859; assembly: GCF_000745175.1. Classification (NCBI taxonomy): domain Bacteria; kingdom Thermotogati; phylum Deinococcota; class Deinococci; order Deinococcales; family Deinococcaceae; genus Deinococcus; species Deinococcus sp. YIM 77859. The sequence goes on along the minus strand of NZ_JQNI01000002.1, from coordinate 58,055 downwards.
CCCTGCGGGGGCTCGCCTGAAGGGCGAGGTCCAGGCCCTGCCCCACCCCAGGCCCGCACCGCCCTACCGGTTCGCGGCCCGATAGGCCTCCACGAACTCGTTCAGCAGCAGGCGCGTCACCTCCAGGAGGCGGCCCTGCAGCGCCTCTCCCTCGAGGGAGGTCACGCCGAACCCGTGCTTCTGCCAGAGCACCGGCGCGGCCCTTGGCCCATCAGCCAGGGCATAAGCCGTCACGAACACCACGTAGCCCCGGTTGACCGAACTGCCGGACAGCGGCACCCGTACCTTGACCGCGACGTAGGCGCTGCCCGGCGTCCCGTCCAGGCACGACGTTCCGGGAACCAGCACGCCCTCTGCCTGCAACGTCGTCTCCACCCGTTGGGCAAGCCGCTGCGCCGTGTCGTCCGGCAGAAAGTGTCTCGCATCCTCCACCGAGGCAGAACCTTCGACGCCTGGGGTGCAGAAGACCACACCGCCCAGCGAGGGAACGCCGGGTTCAGCGGCGGTTGTCATACTCAGGAGGGCAAATCCGGCAGCGATCCCCCGTCTTGCGGTCATGGAAACCTCCGCTGCCATTGTGCGCCTCGGGGCGACTGCCGTGTTCCTGGTGCAGGGCCAGGGAAGGCGACGACTTTTTTCCTTGTTGCCGCCGCCGCTTTCCGGTTGCAATTCCTCGGCGCCTCCGCTACTCTGCTGGGCGCTGGAACGGTGCCCGAGTGGTTGAAGGGGCACGCCTGGAAAGCGTGTATACGGGCAACCGTATCGAGGGTTCGAATCCCTCCCGTTCCGCCACTCAGAGGGCCGCTCACACACCCGGGGCGGCCCTCTTCCCCGTATGCTGGGGTATGGCCTCCGAGCTGGAGACCTTCTTGCGGCTGCTTCCCCTGGCGTTCCTCTTGGGGTTCGGGGGAGCAGGGGTGCTGGCCGCGCGGGAGGCCCGGCAGACCGGGTCACCCGCGGCGGTGTGGCGGGCGGGGACGTGGCTGGCGCTGGCCGCTGCGTGTGTGCCCCTGGTCACCGCTGCGCTCCTCCGCGGCAGCGAGACGGTCAACGCCGATGTGCTGCTTGCCCTGCTTGCCCTCAGCGCCCTGCTCTACCTGCCCGCCGCGCGCCGCACGCTGCGGGAACGCGGGGGAGAGCCCACCGCCGGGCTGCTGCTGTGGCCGCTCGCCTTTCTGCTGCTGGTGCTTCCCTGGATCGGGGTCATTCTGGGGTACGTGCTGGGCTAGGGCTCAGCCACCGGCGCACTCGCCAGGCGCTCACCAGCGGCAGCAGCGCCAGCACGGCACAGGCGTGGGCGAGAATGGAAAAGCCCGCGTGGGCGATCACCAAGCCGCCCAGCAGAGTCCCGGCGCCCGCCGCGACGTACCCGAGACCATCGGTCACGCCCTGCGCGGCAGGAAAGCGCGCGAGGGCCTTGCTGCCGGTGACAAAGGCGAGGTTCCAGCCCAGGCCCAGCAGAAACATGCTGACGCCAAGCACCGTGGCGCCGGGGAGCGGCGCCGTGAGAGCGGCTGCCAGCAGCAGCGCGGCGCCGCCCCCATAGCCGAAGCTCAGGCCCAGGCGGTCAACGAGAGGGCCAGTCAGCCAGCCCAGGGCGAACATGCCCGCGATATGCCCGCTGATCAGGGCCGCGACCCCGCCGTGATCCATTCCTGCGTGGTGGGCGCGCAGGGGCGTGAGGCTCATCAGGGTCACCATCAGGCCCTGGGCAGTGGCGAGGGCGAGGGCCGTGGAGCGCACACCCGGCACGGCGAAAGCCGCGCGTAGGGAGAGCTTGGTGCTCGTCCCCGCCTGCGCCGGAGTGCCCAGCGGCCGCCAGAAGAGCATCAGCAGGGCAGCGGTCCCCAACAGCCCCGCTCCGACGAGCCAACCGCCGATTTCAGGGGCAGTGCCCAGGCGCGCACTCAGGCGCTCAACCGCCCCCGAGAAGCCGGTGATCAGCACCGCCCCCACAACGCTCATCAGCATCAGCAGGCCCAGGGCCGTGCCGCGTCTTGCTTCGGGAACGCTCTCGGCGGCGGCGTAGCGCGCCTGCTGGTAGCCCCCCTGCGCCGCCCCCAGCAGAGCTGTCCCCAGCAGGAAGAGGGGCAGCAGGGCCGCCCGCGCGCCCAGAAAGCCCAGCCCCGCCCCCAAGGCACCCAGCGCAAAGGCCGCCGCCAGCCCTGCCCGCCGCCCCCGCGCCAGCATCAGCGCCCCGAAGAAGCCCGCCGAGAGGGCCGCCGAACCGCTGATCAGGGTAGCCGGCACCCCCGAAAGGTCCTCGCGCCCCAGGCCGCTCATCACCAGGGAGGCGAGAATGGTGCTGACGTTCGCTGCGCCGGTCGCCAGGGCCTGCGCCCCGTACAGGGGTGCAAGCCGCCCCAGCGGCAGGGCGGGGACCGACGAAAGGGCGCGCGTTTGGGTACTCACCAGGACATCAGCCGCTCTGTGCGGCCCAGCGCTGCGCCACCGCTGCCCGCAGGTACTCGGCCGCCTCCTCGGTGCTCGCGCCCGGCGTAAAGACCCGGCCTACGCCCAGCTCCTCCAGCTTGGGCAGATCCTGATCGGGGATGATGCCCCCACCAAAGACGATGATGTCTTCTGCGCCGCGTTCGCGCAGCAGCGCCATCACCTCCCGGAAATAGTGCATGTGCGCGCCGGACAGCACGCTGAGGCCGATGGCGTCCACGTCCTCCTGCAAGGCGGCGTTCACGATCATCTCGGCCGTCTGGCGCAGGCCCGTGTAGATCACTTCCATGCCCGCGTCGCGCAGCGCCCGCGCCACCACCTTCGCGCCCCGGTCGTGGCCGTCCATGCCGGGCTTGGCAATCAGGACCCTGATGCGGCGGTCTTCCATGTCTGTCGTCCTCCTAACGAGCGTTTGGGCAGCATCTTAGCGCGTGGCGGGAGCGTTCAGCGGGCCGTGCCCGTCAGGAAAGGGTTCGGTCAGGCGGGGAACGTAGACTGCCGTATCCCATGCGCTCCCTGCCGCCTCTCCTGCTCGCGCTCGGCCCCTCCGCTCTGGCGGCGCCGCCTCCGGCGCTGGTGCAGCGCATCACCCATCCCCATGCCCGGTAGGCCTTTCAGGTGGACGCCCGGCAGGCCGTGGCCGTGGACGATGACGGCGGGGCGGCGGTGCGGCTCCCCCGGCCAGGTTCGCCGCGCGCCGTGAAGCTCTCCGGCGAACTGCGCTCGCCCCTCGTCACGCCCCAGGGCCGCCTGCTGGCCGTGGGGCTGGACTTTAACCGCTGCACGGTCGCGGTGTGGGACGTGACGGCGAGCAGGGCCGTCACCCGGCTCCCGGGGAACTTCCGGCCCGTCCTGCGCTGCGGGCAGGCAACCGAATTCGTCTTCAACCCGCAGTTCACGCCGGACGGCCGCTTTCTCCTCACCCAGGACGAGACGGGCCTGCGCCGCTGGGACGCCCGCGGCGGCAGGCTGCTCAGGGCGCTGCCGGGGAGCTTCCTCAACCTCAGCGTCAGCCGGGAGTGGGGCTGGCTGACCGTCACTTCGGGTGAAGGTCGGCTGAACATCTACCGGCTGCCGGAGAATTGAGGCGCAGAGGGCGGAGCTTTTGGCGCTCAGCTCTCTGCCGCCCGTTCCACCCGCGCCACCACGCGCTCTTTCCCCAGGGCCTCCAGCAGCTCGAACATGCCGGGGCTTTCGCTGGTTCCCGCGATGGCCGCGCGCAGGGGTTGCATCACCTTGCCGGGCTTGAGGCCCCATTCAGAGGCAAAGGCGCGCAGGGCGGCCTCGGTCGTCTCCGGGTCGAAGCTGGGAAGGTTTTTCAGGCGCGCGGCGAGTTCGCGCAGGAAGGGGCGGCCCTCCTCGATCAGCTTCCGCGCCTTCTCGGTCACGGGGTAGTCCTCAGACCAGAAGTAGGGCGTTTTTTCGAGGAACTCGGCAAAGACGTCCATCCGCGGAATCATCATGCGAACCACCGCGCGAAAGTAATCGTCATCGGGGAGGTCATGCCCCTGGGAGGCGAGGTAGGCGTGCAGCCTCTGCGCCACCTCCTCTTCGGAGAGCACCTCGCGCAGGTACTTGCCGTTCATCCATTTCAGCTTGTCCAGGCTAAAGACCGGGCCGCCCAGCGTGACGTCCTCCAGGCGGAACACGCGCTGGAACTCCTGAAGGTCGAAGATCTCCTTGCCCTCGGGATGGGTCCAGCCCATCGTGGCGAGAAAGTTGAGCATCGCTTCGGGCAAGAAGCCCTGCGTCATGTACCACTCCACCGAGGTGGGGTTCTTCCGCTTGCTGATCTTGGACCGGTCGGCGTTGCGCAGCAGCGGCATGTGCGCCCAGATGGGCTGAGACCAGCCAAAGGCCTCGTAGAGCAGCACGTGGATGGGTGTGGAGGTAATCCATTCCTCGGCGCGAACCACGTGCGTCACGCCCATCAGGTGGTCATCCACCACATTGGCGAGGTGGTAGGTGGGAAAACCGTCCGCCTTGAGCAGCACCTTGTCGTCAATCTCGCGGTTCTGGAAGGCGATGGGTTTACGCAGCAGGTCATGCACCACCGTCTCGCCCGCACGCGGCACCTTGAGGCGAATCACCGCGCGCTCACCCGCCTCAAGGCGCCGCTGCGCCTCCTGCGGGTCGAGGTCGCGGCTGGGCACCGCGATCACGTGGCCTTGCTGCTGCGCCTCCTCGCGCAGGGCGGCGAGTTCCTCCGGGGTCTCGAACGCGTAGTAGGCGTGGCCGGACGCGACCAGGCGGCGGGCGTACTCGCCGTAGATGCCCAGGCGCTCGCTCTGGCGGTAGGGCCCGGCCTGGCCGCCCTGAAGGGGAGACTCGTCGGGCGTCAGCTTCAGCCACTCCATCATCCGGAAGATGCGCTCCTCGGAATCGGGCACGTAGCGGCCCCGGTCGGTGTCCTCGATGCGCAGGATAAAGCGGCCCTCCTCGCCCCGGGCGCGGGCCTGCTGGGCGAGAGTGTGGTTAAAAAGGCCGATGTACGCGGTGCCCACATGCGGGTCACCGGTCGGGCTGGGCGCAATCCGAGTCACGACAGACATGGGGCCTATCTTACGGCTCGCTGGAACGCTGGAGGGTAGCGACCTCATCGCGCCCCCGCACCACGTCGCGCACGCCGCGGCGTCCAAAGGCGTGGGCGAGGTCGCGTTCGCTGAGGCGCAGCACCGTCGGCCGCCCGTGGGGGCACGACCAGGGCTGCTCGCAGCCGGCCAGGGCGCTCAGCACCGCCTCTCCCCTTCCCGCGTTCAGCATCCCGGCCTTAAGGGCGGGCGCGCAGGCCAGGCGAGCCAGCACCGCGCGGCGAGGATCAGGGCCCTCTCCCAGGGCCGCTTCCACAATCTGCTCGTGCAGCCGGGGCACCGGAAGCGCGGCCAGCGCGGCGGGCAGCGTGCGCAGGCGGGCCAGTCCCGCCCCGAAATCCTCCAGGCCCAGGCCCCAGGCGCGCAGCGCGTCGGCGCGCTCGTGCAGCCGGGCCACCTGTTCGGGGGTGAGGTGCAGCAGCTCCGGGGTGGGCAGCTCCAAGGGCGGCGCCGCGCTCAGCTCGCGGCCCAGGCGCTCGTAGAGGGCGCGTTCGTGCGCGGCGTGCGCGTCCACGATCCACAGGTCGCCTTCCCCCTGGGCCAGCAGATACAGCTCCTGGTAGACCCCGACCAGGGTGAGTGCAGGAAAGTCCGCGCGGGTGGAGACCGCCTGCGGCTCGGGCGGGGCCAGAGGCGTGGGCGCCACGCGGGCGAGGGGATGCCCGGCGAGGGCCTGGGCCACCGCGACACGCACGCGAGCGGCCACGCCGGGGAGGTCCGCAAGGGCCACCACCTGCTTGGCGGGGTGAATGTTGGGGTTTTGGTCTTCGGGGGACACCGTGAGGTCCAGCACGCACAGCGGGGCCACCCCGGCAGGGAGGAGCTCGGCAAAGCCCTCGATGACGGCCCGTTCCAGCTCGGGCGGGGCCAGCACCGGCCGCCCATTGACGCTGAAATGCATTCGGTCACGCCGCGCCCGCGTCAGCTCGGGGCGAGAAACAACGCCCTGCACGCCTTCTGCCTCCACCCGCAGCACACGGTTGGCGCTCAGCGGCCCATACACGCTCGCCACGGCCCCGCGGTGATCGCTGGGCGCGTGGGTCAGCCGGGGTTCGCCGTCCACGGTCAGGCGCCAGTGCCGCTCGGGGTGGTGCAGCACGTAGCGGCCCACCAGCGCGGTGATCTCGCGCACCTCGGCGGCGGGGGGCGCTTGCATCCGCCGCCGCGCGGGAAGGCGGGCAAACAGCTCGCGCACGCTGACGGTGGTGCCCGCCGGAGCCGAGGTGCGGCGCACCGTCACCTCTTCTCCCCGGGCCCACACCTCGGCGGCACCCACCTGCGCAGCCGGACGGGTGATGATGTGCAGCTCTCCGGCCTGCGCGGCGGCCCAGAGCGCCTCTCCTCGAAAGCCCAGGGTGGTGACCCGCTCGACCGCGCCCGTCTCCGGCGCGAGCTTACTGGTGGCGTGCCGCAGGGGAGCAAGGCCCGCCACCTCTGCCGGAATCCCCGCCCCGTTGTCGCGCACTCGGGTCAGACGGAGGCCGCCCTCCTCCAGCTCCACCTCGATGCGGGTAGCACCCGCGTCCAGAGCGTTCTCCAGCAGCTCACGCACCACGTCAAGCGGCCGCGAGACCACCTCTCCGGCGGCAATCAGCCGAGCGACGTGGGGGGGCAGAAGCCGAATGGTCACTGCTCCTCCACCAGGTTCCGCTGCCAGCGGTGCAGCAGCTCCAGGGCCTGAAGCGGTGTGAGCCGGCCCAGGTCCAGGGCGGCAAGCTCACGGGTCACCTGCTGGTCATCTCCCCTGGCCTGGAGGGCGGTCAGCAGCCGCGCGGCGCGGCCCGTGACCGAGGCGGGCAGCCCCGCCAGACGAGCGACCTCCACCCCGTAGCTCTGGCGGGCTGCACCGGGAATCACCTGGTGGTAAAAGGTCAGGCCGCCGGTCTCCTCCTCCTCGGCGGCAACATGCAGGTTCACCAGGCCCGGCAGGTCCGCTTCCAGGCGGGTGAGCTCGAAGTAGTGGGTGGCAAAGAGGGTATGGGCTCCCGCCGCGTGCAGGTGCTCGAGGGCCGCCTGCGCGATGGCCAGGCCGTCCAGGGTGGAGGTGCCGCGCCCCACCTCGTCAAGAATCACCAGGCTGCGGGGGGTCACCCCGTGCAGAATGGCGGCGAGTTCGCTCATCTCGACCATAAAGGTGGAGCGTCCTCCGGCGAGGTCGTCGCTGGCCCCGATGCGGGTGTGAATGGCGTCGTAGATGGGAAGCTCGGCGTGGTCGGCGGGCACAAAAGAACCCATCTGGTGCAGGAGAGCGCAGAGGGCCACCGTCCGCAGGTAGGTGCTTTTGCCCGCCATATTGGGTCCGGTCAGCAGCAGGGTATGCCGGTGCGGGCCAAGTTCAGCGTCGTTGGGCACGAACCTCCCGCCCGCCGCCCGCTCCACCACGGGATGCCGGGCCTGTACCAGCCGCGCCGTGCTCGGGGCGGTGCTGGGCCGCACCCAGCCGCTCTCCACCGCGATCTCGGCCAGCGCCGCCAGCACGTCGAGTTCGGCAAGCGCTCCAGCCGCCTCCGCGAGGGCTTCGGCGTGTCCTGCCAGGCCGTCACGCAGCTCGGTAAACACCTCGAGTTCGAGCCTTTGAGCGGCAGCCTCCAGCCGGACGATCTCGCGTTCGCGCTCGCGCAGATCGGGGCGGGTAAACCGGGCGCGGTCCTTGAGGGTGGCGATCTGGCGGTAGTCGGCCGGAACCCGGCCCAGGTTGGCGCCACTCACCTCCAGGTAGTAGCCGAACACGTTATTAAACCCCACCTTGAGGCTGCTGATCCCGGTGCGTTCGCGTTCGCGAACCTCCAGCTCGGCCAGCCAGGCGCGGTGCCCCAGGGCCTCGGCTCGCAGGGCGTCGAGCTCGGCATGAAAGCCGTCGCGAATCAGGCCGCCCTCGCCGAGGCGCAAGGGCGGGTCGTCCACCAGCGCGGCCCGGATCTGCGTGACCACCTGGGGCAGGCCCGCCAGACGGGCACGGATGCCCGCGAGCAGGCCGTCTTGGTCGCCCAGCAGCGCGGCGGTCTCGGGCAGCAGTTCCAGGGTGCGGGCCAGGGCCGCGACCTCACGGGGGGTGGCCCGGCGGGTGGCCACCCGCGCGGCAAGCCGTTCGAGGTCATGGGCGCGGTACAGCAGGGCCCGCACCGCTCCGCGCAGGTCGGCCCCACGGGTAAGCGTCTCCACGGCGTCGAGCCTGGAACGAATGCTGAGTTCGTCCAACAGGGGCGCCCGCAGCCAGGCGCGCAACCGCCGCCGTCCACCGGCCGTGCGCGTTTCGGCCAGCACGTCCATCAGGGTCATGCCCTGGGGAGACTGCGGGGTAAACACTTCCAGCGCCCGCACCGCCGCGTCGCTCAGGCGCATATGGGCCCCGGGTTCAAAGCGCACCACCCGCCGGACCATCTCCAGCCGGCCCTGCTGGGTGCGGCGGGCGTACCCCAGCACCGCGCCGCAGGCCCGCACCAGCGCGGCCGTCGTCAGCGAGCCGGGCACCTCGGCCAGGGTCTGCACGAGTTCTTGCCGGGCCGTCTCCGCCTCAAAGTTGGCGGGCGAGAGCATCACCGGAAAGCGGGCCTGAAAGTCGGCGAGCAGGGCCCCGTTGCTGGCGAGTTCGGGGGCGAGCAGCACCTCGCGCGCGCGGTGCCGAGCGAGTTCATCGTAGAGGGCCGCACGAGTATGAAAGGCCGCGCAGCGAAACTCGCCGGTCGAGACGTCAAGGAGGGCGAGCCCGTAGCCGTCCCCGGTCGCCACCGCCGCGAGATAATTCTCGTCGGCCGTGAGGAGCCGCTCTTCGGTCACCGTGCCGGGCGTGAGCAGTTGGGTCACCTTGCGGTCAACCAGGCCGCCGCCCGGCTCTTCCAGTTGGTCGGCGACGGCCACGCGCACGCCCGCCGCAAGCAGCCGCTCGACATTCTGGTCCAGCGCCCGCACCGGAATGCCCGCCATCGGCGTCGAGAAATCCTTGCTGCTCTTGTGGGTGAGGGCGATCCCCAGCAACCGCGAGAGCCGCTCGGCGTCCTCGCCAAAGGTCTCGTAGAAGTCTCCCACCTGAAACAGGAGGATGGTGTTAGGAAGTTCCGCCTCCACCTCATCCCTCATCCGGACGTACTGTTCCAGCATCGGCGGGAGCGGGCCGTGGCCGATGCCCTTCAGGATGCTCACGATCTCCAGGCCGAGGGCGTCGAGGATGGCCTGCCAGTCGCTCCGCGGGTCAACCGGAGAGCGGGCCAGTGTGCGGCTGATGCTGGCCCGCTCTTTGCCGAGCTGCACCGCGAGCTGGGCCGCCTGGGCTACCGCAGCGGCACGCACTACGCCCTAGCGGAGCAGGCCCTGGAGCGCCCGGTGAGCAGCCTGGCCGCCCTGAGTGCGGAGGAGGCGGCCACGGTTCGCAGCTACGCGTACGGCCAGCTCGGGCTAGCGACGGGGAGCGTGGCGGCGTGAGCGCCCTTCCCCGTCACCCCCCCACCGCCTCCACCCTCGACAGCGCGCGCAACCTGCGCGACCGCTACATGGCCTCCGATGAACGCCGCGCCGGGTACGTGATCGTGCTGGGCGAATGCGCCGGGGACCGCCAGACATACTACGTCTGTACCCGCCGCGAGGCCCCCCCGTCCCAGCCGAAGCCGAGGGGGAGGGGGCGTGCTCTCAGACCTGCGGATGACCCGTCAGTCTAGCCCCCGAACCGCGCAGCCTGGGGCGCACCCACTGGTCGTAGGCCCACTCCAGCCCCCGCACCAGCGTCCGCAGCGTCTGCGCCGTCAGGTAGGGCCGCACGAGGGCCGGGAGGTGCGGGCTGACGTACTGGCGCAGCAGCACGCTCAACACCAGGATGACCAGCTCGCGGGCGGACGTGCCCTTCACCTGCGGCAGCATCTCGCCTACCACCAGGGACACGATGTTGCGGATCTCCGGCGCGAGGGCCAGCGCCTCGGCCAGGCTGAGCCGGCCGTCCCCCCGGATGTTGGTGATGGCCTGACGGACCAGCGCGTCGATGCGCGGCAGGATGCCGTCCAGCAGTGCGGCCAGCTCGGAGTCGTCGAGGGGCACCTCGGCGGGGGTGGTCGGGAGGTCGAGTTGGGGGACCGTGGGCGTGGACTGTGCGCGGACCTGCGCCGTGCGGGTGATCGTCACGCCCTGCTGGGCACGCTGGCGCAGAATCTCTGCAATTCGGGGATCAACGGGCATACGGCACCTCCAAAGGGCGCGGCCCGGCCGGTGCAGGCGCGGGGCGGGGAGAGGGCGGTCGGCTCAGAGCGGCCGGGAGGGGGCCAGGTCCTCCAGCCCGGCCGGTTCCCACTCATCGGCAGGTGCCGAGGTGGGGGCGGGGGGCGCGTACTCCGCCTGCGCCCTGGCCTGGGCCTTCGCGCCGTCCATCTGCACGCCAGTGACCAGGGCCTTGCCGCCGGACGCCAGCAGGCCCGCCAGCAGCCCCAGCACGGCCCCGGACCCGGTGGGGGATAATCCGCCAGGACCCGCAGCTCTCCGATGCCCCCCTGCGCGAACACCGCGCCGAGAATCATCCCCAGAACGGCAGACAGGATGATGGTGGCCCAGCCTTTGAGACGGCTCGGTGCGCCCGGCTTGGGGCGCGTCCGGTCCTTGACGAGTTGCACGAGGGCGGCCACGAATGCGGCCAGCGCCCCCACGGTCAGAAACAGTTCTGCCATCAGGCCAACCCCTTTTCCCGGAGCTTCCGCGCCCCGACCTTCACGATCCGCTTCTCGCCCGTGCGCGTGTTCTCGACGATGCTGACCCACTCGCCGGGGAGGGGCCGCATGGCTTCGTCGTGCAGTTGGTACCAGTTCAGCGGCGCGGCCCGCGTTCCCACGTCCACCGCGACCCCGCCGCCCCGCCGCTCGCCCCGCGCGGCCTCCACCTCGGCCAGGGTCCGCAGGGCCTGATGCTCGGCCAGCCACGCCTCTGGGTCGAGGTAGTGCTCGCGGATGTAGGCCTCGGCCAGCCGCCGCGTCTGCGCTGCCGCGCGCCCCTTCGCGTTGAAGCGGTTGGAGGCCCAGAAGTCAGGCGGGAGCAGTGAGCGCCGGACCTCGAAGTGCAGGTGCGCCCAGTACTGATTCCGCGCCCCCTTGCCGATGTGCCCCACCAGGTCGCCCATCGTCACCTGCTGCCCGGCCTGCACGGGAATACCAGTCAGGTGCGCGTACTGGGTCCACACGCCGAGCTGCGGGTGATGGACGAGCACGATGCCGCCCCAGTCGGGGTAGTGACCGGCAGCTACAACCGTGCCGTCGGCCACGGCGCGCACCCGGTTGCCGAGGTCCGAGTCCCCCCCGCGAACGTCGTTGAGGTCAATGCCGGGGTGCGCGTGCCGAGTGCCGGGCATGTAGCGCGGGTCGAGAAACCCGCCGCCGGGCTGCACGCTGTAGCGGATGGTGGGGGTTTCGAGGACGGGATTGCAAACGCGGCTCATGGGTGCTCCTTCCCGCCGGGCGACGGCAGTTGCCCGCCCGGCTCCGGGGGCCAGACGGTGCGGGGGCTGACACTGTGCAGTTGCTCCAGGAACTCCACCCGGATGCGGGCCTGGTCGCGCTGGTAGCGCATGGAATGGACCAAATCCAGCGCCCGCTCCAACTCGTTTTCCAGCCGCAGCATCCCCTCGTTGAGCGTGGCGACCTGCGCCTCCAGCGCGGCGACTTTCGCGGTCAGCCCCGCTTTTTCGGCCTCCCCGACCTTCCCGCCACGCACCTCCCGCACGAGCATGGCGAGGCCGTACGTGACGGCGAGGATGATGGCCGCCGGTCCGCCCTTCGTGACGATGCCGATGAGGCTGGAGAGGTCCACGTCAGCCACGTCCGTCCCCGTACTCACCGACTCCAGCGAGCCACCTCAGCCACCGTGGCGGGTGTTCCACCAGCCGCCGCCACCACCCCCGCCCGGATTGCCAGTACACGGCGGACCGGACGAGCAGCAGCAGCGACACCCACGACAGGATGCTGTAGGTGGTCGTGGCGCTGGTGATGCCCGCCCCCATCCCGAAGGCCGCGGCGAGCGCGGCGAGATAGAGCGCACTCGCGGCGTGCCCCGCTATCCGCAGCAGGCTCTCCCTCGGCGAGAGCAGCAACCACAGCGCGATGACGAGCGCCCCCCACCCCCACGCGGACCAGGGGACGATGTCGTCAAACCGCGAGTACGGGGGCAACACCTCCGGCAGGTAGGGGCGGTGATAGACGCTCAACGCCCAGCCCAGCAGCACGGCGGCGATGATGTTGGTGGGGCTGAGCGGGTCCCAGCGATTCCAGCCGGGGGCCATCAATGCACCTCCAGCCGCCGCCAAATGCGGTCGTCGAGCGTGTAGTAGAGGCGGTGAGTGAACACCCACACGCGCTCGGCACTGCCGGGCGGCACGAGGCTGGGTTGGCCGATGATTGATTTGGTGAACAGATTTTCCTTCCGCACCTTTGCGGCCTTGCGGCAGCCCGGCGCGGCGCGGATGACGGCCTCATAGCCGACCGGGGTCACGCGGTCGCGGTAGGCCACGGGCTGGCAGTAGCGGGCTGGAGCGCCCTGGGGAGCGCTGACCCCCGCCCCCAGCGTCAGCGCGAGGGCCAGCAGGGTGGATAGATGCATAGGGCCTCCTCAGCGGCAGCGGACGAACCCGCCAGGCCGCCGCTCCTCGACCTGCACGGTGCCCGCGAGGTTGAGGCCCTGGGGGGGGATGGCGACGCCGCCCTCTCCGCCCAGGCCGTAGCCCCCGCCGGGCAGGATGACGCGGATGGTGGGTCGCTCGCCCTCAGTGACGGGGGTAATCAGGGTGCTGCCCCCCAGCGCCCGCACGGTGACGAGCTGGCAGGCGGGCAGGGTGGGGGCGACGACGACGGGCGGCTGAGCCGGGGACTGGGGCACATGGGTCGAGCAGGCGGCGAGGGTGAGGGTGAGGGCGGGCAGGGTGAGCAGGTGACGCATGGTGTACCTCCGGGGGCACCGGCTGGCAGAGCGCGGCTCCAGCACGCCGAGGGATGCTGGGGCCAATGGGAAACCCCCGCGCGGGGCGGGGGCTGGGCTTTGCATCAGGTGTGTCGCAGGGGGTGGGCGATTACGGGGCCGATTCCGGCACGTATCGGGGAGTTATCGCGTTTCAAAGTTGACAGATTCCAAAAAAGGGAGTAACCTCTGGGTATGGACACGCACGCCTTCACCGCTCAGATCGAACTCGGCTACAACCTCGCCACTTACCTGCGCGAAGACGCCGAAGAACTTGGTCTGGTGCTGGAGCAGAAGGGGAACGCCTGCGGCATCATCAGCATCATCCGCAACAGCAGCGAGCTGGACGCACGCGGCAACGGCGAGCCGTATCTAACCATCTACACCTGCGAAGACGCGCAGGCGTGGGGCACGGTGAGCGCGTTCAAGACGCTGGAAGACGCGCGGGCGCACATGCAGCACGTCTGGGAAGCCATCAGCGCCTGATGGCAAACCCCAACCCCCCCAAACGGCAGCCCGGCGAGGGCGAACCGTGGCGTCCCAGCATCTACCTCCCCCGCGAGGTGGGCGAGGCCATCCGCGCCGCCACCGAGGGCATGACCACGCAGGAGCGCAGCCGCGCCCTAGGGCGGTGGCTCATGCTCGGCTGGGAGATGGAGCGGCAGTTTGAAGGAACAAGTCAAAGGAATAGCCCTGCGCAAACAGCCAAAAAACTCCGCAAGTAGCCTGCGGAGCCTTTCGCCAGTCGCACGTAAGTACGCCTAAGAGTGGACGCCTCAACCCTACCATCTGGCCGCCCAAAAAGCAACCCCCGCTCAGGCGGGGGTTTCTGGTGGCCGCTAATGTGTGCTTTATGGCGTGCGGGTGCGGGTGCGGGGAGAGGGGGCTACTGGGGCGGCAGGCCGGGAGTCAGGGGCAGGTGGTATTCCACGCCGTTCCCGTTCCCCTCGCTGCCCTGCCGGAAGACGTGCAGGTAGGGGGTGCCGTTCGGTGGCCACACGATTTCCATGCCCTGCACCGGCCCCACGGCGCTCAGGTTGTTGTTGCCCTGCACACGAGTGGGTGCCGGGACGAGCGGCATATTGCCCGCTTCCAGAAAGCCGAACGTCCCCGATGCGCGGCGGCCCATCGTGGTGATGGCGAGCATGGTGTCGATCACCTGCCCCGCCGCGTCCTTCGCCGTGAGGGTCACGCCGGGATGACTGGTGGTCGTGAAACGGGTTCCCGCCTGAAGCTTGGTGGTGCCATTGCCGCTGAACGTCAGGCGGACGGTATGCCCGGTGAGGGGGAGAGCCTGAAACGCCTCGGAAAGGGCGATGACGGTGTTTCCGATACCGCCCGCGTTGTTGCGGAGCCGGCTCACCCATTCTGGGAGCGGGTCAGGCCCGTTCTCCGGGAACACCAGGATTTGCCAGCCCTGCCGGGGCAGCCACGGGGTGTAGGGTCGCGCGGGACTGTCCGGGCCATTCGGGAGAATGTCCAGGCTCTCGATGTCGTCGGACGTGAGGGTTTCGCCTGCCCGCACCTTCAGCGCCAGCGCCTCGAACATCACCGGAATGCTCTCCCAGCGCAGTTCCAGCGTCTTCACCGGGGCCGGGGTGGTGGTGCCGTCTGTCACGACAGCGTTCTGGAGTTCAATGCCGATCTTCTGGATACCCATGTCAGACCCCCTTCGTGTAGGTGATGCTTACCCCCTTCGTGTAGGTGATGCTTAGCTTCGGAGCGCCGGAGGCGGTGACTGCCCGCAGCGCCAATAGGTCGTCCCGGCCACTGATCTGCCACACGCTGCCGTCGCCCCACCGCTCGCCGTCGTTGGCGGTCGGCTCAGGCGCGGCGGTGGCGACGCGGGCCACGCCGCCCTCGACGGCGATCCGGGCAGCGGTCGCCCCCTCGGGAATGTCCGGCAGACCCTGGGCCTGGTCGGTCAGGACGAGGCTGGTGCGGGCAGGCAGCCCGGCCACGCTCTCCGGGTGCCTTGGCATCGGCCCCCCAGCGAGGTCGGTCACGCCGGGCAGGACATGCAAGCGGACCTCGTGGAAATGGGGGGCAGCGACGTACCCGTGCATCACGAGCGAGAGAGTCTGCCCCGCCTGTACTGGGACCCTGGCCCAGCTCTCTGGAGCCACCGAGATCACCGGGGTCGTGCCCTCGGGCGGATCAGCCAGCATGGGGGGCTGATCCGTGTACGCCTCGAAGTAGCAGTCGCGGCACAGGTTCTGGATCAGCAGCGTCCCGTCCTGCGCGGGGGTGTACCCCGTGTTCCAGAGCGCTTCGGGGTCGAGCGGAACGCCCGCATGGGTCGCGCCGCCGCCACCGCCCACGCTGCCGCCAATCACCTCGACCGGGAGGGGGGCGGCGCGGCTGACCGGCACGGCGAACTCGGGGTCGCTCGGGTCCTGCACGCCGAGGAGGGCGCGGTTGTAGCGCCAGAGGTTGAGCAGGCTGACTCGGAGATTGGTGAGCATAGGCACCTCCAAAGCGTCGCCCCAGCCGGGTGCAGGGGCTGGGGCGGGGAGAGGGCAGGGGGTTATTGCGGCTCGCCCGGCGTCAGAACGAGGTGGAAGGGGTTGCCGTCCGAGTCCCGGTACAGCAGGTACGGGGCCTGGGGCGTGGCCCGCGTCACCAGCGCCAGCCCCTCGGGGAGCACGTCGCCGGGAGAGGCGACCACCGGCAGGTTGCTGGACAGGAGCTGCCCCAGGGTCATGACCGGGTCCGGGTACCACAGCTCCAGATCAGGCACCCAGTCCGCGATGATTTGGTTGCTGCTGTCCCTGGCACTCAGGGTCCCGAATTGCGGGTCGATGGTGGCCGCCGCCCGCGCACTGCCGGTCCAGCGGACCGGCGTGCTGAACTCCAGCGTCAGGGCGCCGTAGGGCAGCATCGGCATCGGCCCCGGAAACTCCAGCGCGTACCCATCGGCGGCGAGCGTGGGTTTGGCCCCCGAACTCCCCCCCCCGTACTCGTAGTAGGGTTCGCCACTGGGCAGCAGCACCACGGCGGAGGTCAGGCGCTCGTGGAGTTGCGTGAGGTTGACGGCCCCCAACAGGCGGATGAAGGCCGCGCCCCCGCCCCGCCCCGAGAACTCGACATACAGGCGGCTCACGTCCTGCTGCGGGCTGGGGTAGCCCGCGATGACGCGGGCGCTGCGGGCGCCCCCCCGGCCCAGGAAGAGGGGGCCGCCCACACGCTGCTCCAGCCGCTTGAACATCTGCTTGGTCGGGTATGGTCCTGCGGTCATGGCGTGGTCCTTTCAACGGTCTCGAAGCCCTCGGCGTCTGCCGTGGCCGTGCCGTTCTCGATGGTCTGAAAGCCCTCGGCGTCGGTGCTGATGGCGGCGCCCTCAATGGTCTGGAAGCCCTCAGCGTCGGTGCCGACCGTGAACGCCCCGCCGATGGGCAGCTCGGGCTCCGGCTCCGGTTCGGGGGCCTCATCCACCGGGGCCAGAGCGGTGATGGTGGTGGCCGTGGCGGAGGGGTCGGTGCGGGTCAGGCCGAGCTGCTCGCCGGGCTGGAGGGTGTGGGGGTAGGTCACGGCCTGCCAGGTCGCGCCGTCCGCGCTGACCTCCACCGTGCAGGGTGGGCCGGTCTGCCCGGTCAGGATGTAGCCGTTCAGGCCGCCCCTCGCGGCCGTCACGGGCAGGACGAGGCGGCCCCCGGTGGCGTACGCCACCAGCAGCGGGTTGGGAATGAGCATCGGGCCTGTTCCTTTCTTCCTACTCATTCCTGAGCAGGTCGAGGTTATTCGCTCTCCGTTGATAGGGGTCGACCCTGCAACTGGAGTCCGGGCTGGACAGTCTCAGCCACACGGCGGGCTCGTTCGAGCAGGATGGACTTGACCTGTTCGGCCTTCATCCAGAGGGGTATCTCGGTATCCTCATCCCGGTCCCGAACGTTCCTCGCAGCGTTCACGTCTGCCTGCAATACGACCCCGTCGAAACAGTGAAACGAATCCCCGACACGCTGACCCAGAAGGGCGCAGTCGTGCCTTGAATCCCCTTGCGACGTATATGCGGCGTTGACGGCACGCAGCGGCACACCGTACCGCTGAGACACACTTTCTAGAGCTTCCTGAATCATCCCCTTGACCCAGCCCGCAAGGCGGCGATTGGTATTCTTGCCGCGCTGCTTCTTGGATTTGATGGAGATCTTCAGATCTTCGTGAACGATGACCGACGCCTTACGAGCGACGCCGTGCGCCGCCTCGTGGACGATGGTCTTGACGACTTGCGTATGCTTGGACTTACGGCGATCAGCTTTCTTCCTGCCAAGGTTGTGCTTCTGAATACGGGCAGCTTTACTGGCTTGCTTTTTGGCGAGGGCCTTCTCTGCAACGGCGCGAATCTTATTCCGCCGACCATTCTTAGCCTTCAGAAAATCGGACTCTCCTTCAGGCTTCGATGAGGTCGGGGGCGTCCAGGCGCAGGACGCGACTCAGGGGGGCGTTGGCGGTCAGGACCAGGGTCGGGTCCCGCTCGCGCGTCTCCACGAGATAGGGATGCCAACCGCGCTTCTCCAGCGCGTTGTGGCCGAGCCGCCGGGCTGGGTAGACGGCGCCGTTGACGCTTACCTCCAACGGCCGTCCTGCCTGGGGTTTGGCCCGCAGTAGCAGGACGGCCTCCCCGGCGCTGCCCTCCCAGGTCAGGCGCACGGGGCCGCGCACGTGGGTGCGGTCGTCGAGTTCCTCGGGCCACCCGGCAGGGGCGTAGAGGACCCGCTTGGCGAGGGCGGCCAGGGCACCGGGGGACGCCTCCCACTGGCCGCCCCGCTGCACCTCGGCCGCCACCGGCACGCGCAGCGGGGCCGCCCCGCGCGGCAGGGGCTCGTCGCGGGGCACTGGCCCCAGCACGTCCGCGAGGGTGACTCCCAGGGGAGCGCGGGGAGCGGAGGCGGGCAGCGTGCGGGGGCGCTTGGCCGGGCGAGCGGGCCAGGACCAGGACGCGGGCTGATCGTCTCCCCGCCGCTTTCTCGCGTCCCGCCAGGGGTCCCAGGCGACCAGAGCGCGAGTGTCCTGCTCGCACAGCGCAAAAGCCCACGGCGGCGGCCAGGAGTGGTGCCCCAGGCCGACCGGAGAGAAGCGGCTCAGCAGCGCCCCCCGCAGCGCCTCAGCCTCGAACACGGCGCGGCGACAGGACTCGGCGCGGCCGTCCGACCGCACGGCGGTGACTGTGCCCCCGGCCTCGTGGAGGACGACCACACGGTCAAAATCCCAGGTGCCGTCCTCGCGCTGGACAGGGTGGTCGCGCAGTCCGGCCCAGGTGCCGCCCTGGAGCACCACTCCGTAGGCGGTGAGGGTGGCATTCGTGAGGTCCGCAGGGTCGTCGATCAGCGGGCCTTCCACCGTGACCTCTCCGTCGGGGCTGCGCCAGCGGAGGCCGGGGGGAGGCTCGCTCCCGGCCCAGTCCGAAACGAACGTCTGGGCTTCCAGGGGGCCAGTCCTGTCCTCGAACGTTTCTGACCCCGCCGGTTGCAGCTCGTCGCCCCAGTCCACGTTCGGGCGGGTCACGCTGCTGAGGAGCATCAGGGTTTGCCACTCGGGAAAGTCCGGTACGCGGCGGCCCTGGAGGTAGCGCACGCGGGTCCGGCTGGAGGCCGCCGCGCCGCCCCCGCCGAATGGCTGCGTCCAGGCGGTCCACACCCGATAGTCGGTGAGGAGCAGGCCGGGCGCCTCCGGCCCCATCCCCACCTTTGCGCTCACCACGGTGCCGGGCTGGACCTGGGTGTCAGTGACCTCCTCGGCACGGTGGCCGTCCCAGCCCAGCGTGACGCGCAGGGTGTCCCGCGACTGCTGCCCGCCGGGGCGCTCCACGAAATCGCGCAGCCAGTACGGCCGCCCCTGGAAAGTGAAAGGATACGGGGATAGGCGGTCCTGATCACTGCGGCTGTCCACCGCCGTAGCAATCAAGGGGACGTATGTGCTGTCAACGGACAGTCCCGTCACCACTCGGACACCAGAAAATTCGGAACTCACCACGACCCGCTCGCTGTGGTCGATGAACGGGGAGGGCGGCAGAAACGCTAAGCGCCCGTCGTCGAGGAGCAGCGTGCCCTCTGGAGGAGCCGTACCTATCTCGCCGATGAACTCGCCGTCCTCGTCAGCGTCGGGGAGGCGCAACAGGCCGCCAAACAGGGCGGGCCGCTGCGGGGAGTCGTAGGAGGGGGTGGGGGGCACGAAGACCGTTTCCTCCCCGTGCGTCCCTCGCGGCTGATGGGTCTGCCCGTGCCACACGATGCCGGGCCGGGGGTCGATCACCACCGTCTGCCCAGGCCGGGGGGCGCCGCCGGGAGGCCTGCGGAACACCCGCCCGTCGGTCAGCACCACCCGCTCGGGCGTGACCCGCAGCACTGTCCCCTCGCTGTACCCGCTGTCCCCCGCGTCCCGGCAGGGCTCGCACAGCTGCCCGCACAGGCAGCCGTCACAGCCCCCCCGCAGGAAGCGCAGCACGGTCGAGGCGGGGCCAGGACTCAGCCCCACGACACCACCCACCAGCCCTGCCCAGGGTTGACCACCAGGGCCTCAGTGCGGGGACGCGGCGTGATGCCGGGGCACCTCGCGGTCACGTCCTGGCCGTTCACGCGCACGACGACCCGCTGGCCGGGCAGCACGCGCAGCACCCGGCCCACCTTTTCATTCGCCATCTGCTACCTCGTTTCGGTCACGACCGTCATGGAGAATTGCCCGTTGCTGCCGCTCGCGCTGATGCTCTGCACGGCGTCGAGGGAGGGCGGCGTGGTCGGGAGGATGTAGGTCCGGGTGATGCGGAGGCGCGGCCCGCCCTGCTGCGCCATGTAGGCGGCGTAGCGGGCCAGGCCCTCCGCCGTGCGGACCCAGGGCAGGGTCGCGGAAAGGACCGCGCCGTTGCTGCCTGCTCCCGGCGCGGGTGCCCGGTACTTGACCGGCTCGGTCTCCGTCCAGCTCCGGGGTTTCTCCGGCTCCGGCTGGCCGCTGGGGTCGCCGCTGCCGCCGGGCGTGGAGATGGGGTCCTCCGGCCCGCCCGGCGCCCGCTTGGGGGGGGTGGGCCGTCGTCCCGGTCGTCGCCCTCGCTGTCCTCGTCCCCCTCGCCGCCGCCTCCGGGACCGGAACTGGGGGGCGTCTCAAACCAGGGCTTGTCGAGCGGGTAGCTCTCCAGGGCTGGGCTGGAGGTGTTGCGGGGCAGAGGCGGCGGGGCCTTCTTCCGGTCGCGCTCGGAGGGCATGGTCGCCTGGGGCGGGGCCTGCTCGCTGACGCTGGTCTCGGAGGGGGTCGCTTTGAATCCTGCCTCCACGTCTTCCCACTCGTCGTCCACCAGGGTGGGCAGCAGGGTCGTCATCACGCCGCTGCGGTTGTAGTACCAGAGACCGTCCCCGATCGGCTGCCACTGCTCGCGCACGGTTTCGTGCATGTTGCCGTATTTGCGCTCCGTGACCTCCCCGTCATCGTCCTTCTTCACCTTCACGACCGAGGCCTTGCTGCGCCAGGTCGTGCGGCGATTCAGCCAGCCCTGGGGGGACCACTCCTGGTGGACTTTCTCCTGCTCGCGCCCGATCTCGATGTCGCTCCGCCCCTTGATCGCCTCGGTGTTGTAGAGCACCGTTTCCTCCACGGAGGCCGTGAGAGTCCGCGGCCAGCCGGGGATCTCGTACAGGTAGCGGGCTGTGGTCGTTTTCAGCCGCCCCCAGAGGTTGCGCTCGACGACGCGCTCGCCCCTTTCGTCCTTCTCCCGGCGGTAGATCGGCACATCCCCCCACAAATCGACCTGCGTGGCGTCCACCCGGCTCCCGGTTTTCCAGATGGTGGTGTACTCGGTCTGAGTTTTTGTGCTGCGGTAGAGGCGCAGCACGCGCTTCTTCCCCGATTCGAACTCGTCGGCCTCGGGGTCCGGCTCCGGCTGCGGCGGCTCGGAGTCGGTGAGTTCGTAGGCGGCGTCCGACCACACGCCCGCCCCCACGTCGTTCGTGCCGCGCACCTGCACGGCGTATCGGGTGGCCCAGTCCAGCCCCGTCAGGGCCACACTGGGGCGCACGCGCTCGCCGTCCTGGGGCACGGTGGGGACAGGCACAGGCGGGAGGAGTTTCCAGTCCAGCCCCGCCTCTGCCGCCCCCACCGGGGCCAGCGCCCAGCGCACCTCGAAGCCGGTCGCGCCGCTGGCCCGCTCCCACTCGGCGGTGAGGGTGCGGTCTTCCGCCTTCAGGCTCAGCCCCTCCACCGGCCCCGGCGGGAGGTTGACGAGCTGCACGTCCAGCAGCGCGGGCTCGCTGTCCCCCTGCTCGTTGATCGCGTAGACCTGTACCCGCACCTGCCCGCCCACCGGGAGGCCGTCCGGCACCGCCCAGGTCTGCGCGGTCTCCACCCGCCGCAGCAGCGTGGCGTCCGGGGTCAGGGTCCGCACGTCCACCCGGTAGCGGTCGGCGGGGCCGCGCCGGGGGGACTCGGCCTCCTCGGGGTCCGCCTTCGGCGCTTCCCACTTCACACCCACGGCCGTGCTGCTGCGGGCGTAGGCGGTGAGGTTCTCGGGCGGGTGCGGCGGCGCGTCCACGTCTGCGGGCGGCGTCACCACGAGGGCCCACTCGCTGGGCTGCCAGATGGTATTCCGCCGCTCATCCCCCGCGATGGCCGTCGCGTTGACCCGGAGCCGATACGTGTAGGTCGTCAGGGGCCGCACCGTGTCGTCGGTGTAGCGGGTCGCGGTGGTGATGGCGACCCGGCTCCAGAGGGTGTACGGCGTGGCCTGTCCCTCCACCCGCTCCAGCACGTACTGGCTGGCGTGCGGCACCGCCTCCCAGGAGAGGGGCACGGCGGTGGCCGCCACCTCGCCCGGCTGGGGCGTGGGACTGATGCCCTCCTCGAAGCCGCTGCTGCCGTTGCCGTCCCGCTCGTCGGGGTCGGGGGAGTTCTCCGGGCGGTCGGGGTCAGTGGGGTCGGTGGGGTCCCGGTCCCAGTCGGGGTCCTCGCCGTTGGGAATGCCGTCGCCGTCGTCGTCCCCGTTCGGATCGGCACCTGCAGGCTCGCCGCCCTCCAGCTCGATCACGGGCGCGTCCAGGGTGATGCGCTCGATGCGCTCGGACTCGACCGGCGCGGGCAGCAGCACGTCCCCGGTGGGGCCGGGGGCGCGGATGGTCAGCAGGCCGTCTTCCCAGCCCGCCGTGATGCCGATGCGCCCCCAGATGTCGGCCACGACCTCCTGCGCCGTTTTGCCCGCCGTGGAGTAGGTCGGCCCGCCGTCCGCCCGGAAGTCGTAGCCGGGAAAAGGGGCGGGGATCAGCAGCCGGTGCGGCACCGTGGCGAGCGCGGCCAGCACCACCGCGTCCACCGCCATGCGCCGCCCGTCGCGCAGCGCCGCCGCCCGCTGCGCTTCCGGCACTTTCGCCGCCCGCAGCGCCTGCTCCTGCGCCCTTCTCGCGTCCTTGGCCTCCTGGGTTTCCCAGGGCACCAGCTCCGGGAGGGTGGTCTGCGGGATGAGGGCGCGGTCGGTGGCGTGCAGGGTGGTCGTCCAGCCCGCCGCCGTGCGCTCGGCCTCCCACTCCGGGAGGGTGCCGGGCACCGCGAAAACCGCTCCCAAACCGCCCGCCATGACGCTAATGGGCGGGACTGACGCACCCCGCGCGTCCCCAATCACGGTCACGTCCAGGCGAGCGCCCTGGCCTCGCTCGGCGCTGTACTGGAAGGACTCCACAGCCATCCCGCCCGCCGTCATGACGAGGTCGAGCACCTGGCCGACATGGGCCGCGCTGGGGGCGCCGGGCACCTGGCCGGTGAGATAGGTGTCGAGCACCAGTTCGCGCTCTGGCACCCGCCCGGTGAGCATCTGGGAGAGTTCGAGGAAGCCCCCGACCCGGCCGGTCAGGGCCTCGTTCATTTCCAGCGCGACGGGGCGCTCAGCGGCGGGCTGGGACGCCATCAGAATGATCGGCAAGGTCTCACCTCCTCAGGTCAGGGCGCGGATGCGAAGGAAGGCCCGGAACACGCCCGGCTCGGCGTCCGGCGGCACGGTCCGGGAGTAGGTCACGTCCAGGCTCTCGCCGGGCGCCAGGCCGGGGGCGGCGTGCATCTGGCCGGGGGTCAGGGGCGTGTCGCCCACCGTGACCGTGACGCCGGGGAGGTCGTCCACCAGCGTGATCTGCACGGCGCTGAGAGGCTGATCCCCGATGTTCTTGAGCTTGCGGCTGACGGTCTTCGTCTCGCCCGGCTTGACCTCGCCCAGGTCGGGGCCGGGGGCGGGGGTGCCGTCGGGGAGCGTCCAGGCAGCGCGGTAGGTCATGTGCCCCCCGCCTGCGGGATGTAAATCGTCATGGCATACCTCCGGTAAAGGGGGTCCGAGGTGGGCGGGAAGCGGGGCGGTTCCTCAAAGGTGCAGCCGCTGAACACACCGGACGGCTCGTAGCCCTCCAGCGTGACCGTGAACGGTCCGTCCCCCAGGGCGCGGATGGCTTCGGCGTCGGCGGCGCTGATAACGAACCCATCGGGGGCGTTGATGACGAGGCGGCGTGAGGTGGGGAGTGGGGGCCTAGTGGCGACGACCCGCCCGTCGAGGGCGACCCGCTCATTGATGGCGCGTGCGCCCCCCTCGGCGCTCACCGCGTCCGGGGGCGGGAGATAGCGGAGGGTCACCCCGCCGATGGTCAGGCTGTACATCAGGCGTTCCTCCGGCGGCACTCAGCCTCGGCTTCGTTAGCAAGCGCCCGAAGCAAGGTTTTCATGTTGCCCCCTACCTGCCCAGTAATGTCCTTGTTATTGAAGACAAAGGTCTGGGTGATGTTGGTGACCGCTGGACGGGTGGCGGGCAGGCTGGGTGTGCCGGGGGTGGTGATGCCCGGCAGCTTCACGGCCTTGAGTTGCTTCTGGAGCTGAGCCATGAACTGCTTGCCCGCGTCGGCCCCCGCCTTCCCGGCCAGCGCGGGAACGCCCTTGAACGCCCCTTCCAGGCTCTGGCGCATCCGGTCGGCGCTGCTCCGCACCTCCTTCTCGGATTTCTGGACCTGCTGCCCCAGCTCGTCCACCTGACGCCCGGCGGTGGCCGCCCCGCGCCCCACCCCCTGGAGGAGCTGCTGGAGGCCCTTCGTTCGCTCTGAGAGGGCATCCTGGGCAGCCTTGCGAGCGGCCTCAGCACGGCCTTCCAGTTCGGCCACCCGGCGCTCGGTGTCGCGGACGATGGTGTCGCGCTCGCGCTCCAGCGCCGAGGTGTCCAGGCCGGACCTTTTGGCGGCCTCAATCTGCTCATCGAGGCTTTTGAGCCGGGCATCCGACTCCTTTTTGATGCGGTCGCGCTCGCGTTCGTATTCGCGGGCGCGGGCCTCGCCCAGGGCGACGACGGCGTCCTTGAGGCCGCCGTAACTCTGCTGGAGGTTGCGGGTTGCCTCGGCGAGCTGCGCGGCGTCGTATTTCCCCCCCTTCAGCAGCGTGTCCAGGGCCGTTTTTGCCTGGTCGTAGGTCGATTGATTGAAGGCGATGGCGTTGTTCAGCAGGCTCTCGTCGCCGAACTCCTGCCCGAACCCCTTGAGCACGTCCTGCACGGATTGCAGGGCGTCGCGCTGGCGGGTGTACTCGCCCCGGAGCTGCTCCAGTTTCTGCCGCTGTTCCTCCAGGGCGGTGATGAGGCCGCCCAGGGCGTCCTTCGCCCGGTTGAAATCCTCCGGCTTGAGGCTCTGGTCGCGGAACTGCTGGAGGTACGGCAGCGCCCGGCTGTAGGCGTCGCCCACTCCAGCCGTTGCCTCTGCCAGCTCGCGCTGCGCGGCGGCGACACCCGTTTCCGTCCCCGTCAGCCGGAGGAACTGGCCGTAGAGGTTGACAATCTCGCGGGCCTCTCCGGTGAGTTGGTCCTGGAGTTTGACCTGCTCGCGTTGGGAGAGGGTGACCTCGTGCTGCGCATCTTCGAGGCGGCGGGTGAGGTCGCGCCGCTCATCCTCGGTCAGTTTGAGGCGGTCTGCTCTCGCGAGGGCCACGCCGAGGGCCGCCGCCTCTTCCTGACGCCGACCGGTGATTTTTCCCTGGAGTGCCAGGCGCTGGGCAGTGCTCTCAGCCAGTTGCTGCTCTCGCTGCAGGGCCGTGACCGCCTCCGCCGCGTCCTCGGCGGGGCGGAGGGCCGTTTTCAGGCGGGCCTGCCGGATGCGTTCGGCGGCCTCGCGCTCGGCCTGCTCGCGGGCGGCGATGCGCCCCAGTTCGTCCGCCTGGTAGCGGCGAGCGAGGGCCTGCACCTGGGCGAAATGCCTGGCCTGGAGAGCGCTGCGCCGCTCGGCGCTGACCCCCTCTGCGCTGAGGGCCTCCGCGAGGGACGCGTCCAGAGCCGCCCGCTCCTGGCGGAAGCGCTCGCGGGCCACCCGGTCCGCGTGGGCCGCCCGGTCCCGGATGGCCTGGGCCTCCAGGCGGGCGACGGTCTCAGCGTTGTCGCGGGCGGCGGCGAGGTTGCGCGAGAGGTTGAGTTCGTATTGGGCGGCCTCCTCATCGAGGGCGGCGAGGCGGGCCTGTCCCTGGGCCTCTCGCGCGTCGCGCCACGCCTGGGCGATGCGCAGGGCGGCCTCCCGCGCGGCGCGGGCGTCATCCTCTGCGCGTTTGCGCCGCTCTTCACTCGCCCGCCGCTCCGCATCGGCATCCTCGCGGCGATAGCGGGCCAGCACGGCGGCCACCTGGCGCTGTCCCTCCTCGTAAATCCGCCGCTGAGCCTCTGGGAAGGCGGCCAGCGTCCGGATTCTCTCGTTGATGCCGCGCACCAGCTCGTCGAGTTCGAGCTGCCGCTGGGCGCGGAGTTTCTCCTTCCCGTCGGCCATCGCCTCGATTTCCGCTCGCCGGGCGGAGAGGGTCGCGTCCCGGATGGCGTCGACCTGCTCGCGTTGCTGGCGCTCCAGTTCCTCGCGGCGCTCGCGAGCTTCCTCGGCCTGCCGCTGGAGGTCCTCGCGGTGCCAGCTCGCCCGCAGCGCGGCAAGCTCCCGGCGGCCCAACTCCTCGATTCGGCGCTGCTCGGCGGGGAAGCCCTTCGCGGCCTCGACCTTCTCGCGGATGCTGCGCTGGAGGTCGGCCAGTTCGAGCTGCCGCTGGGCGCGGACTTTCGCCGCACCTTCGGCCATCGCCTCTACCTCGGCCCGCTGGACCTCCAGCGCATAATCGCGGGCGGATTTGGCGGCCTCCTGAGCCTGCTCCCGGCGCTCGCGGGCGGCCTCTGCCGCGTGACGGCGGCGGATGGCGGCGCTCTCCCGGCCAAACTGCTCGTCCAGCTCGCGCAGGGCGGCCTGGAGCTGGGGGTTATTCAGGTCCAGCTTCCCCTTGACGATAAACGGCTCTTTGACTTTCTCCCGGAGCTGGTCAAACTCGTCCTGGAGAGAGGCCAGGTCGCGGCCCAGTTCGGAGAGGCCCTCCACCTGGAGCCGCCGCGCCCGTCCGCCCAGTTCGCGGCGCAGCTCCCGGAGCGCCTTGGTCTGGTCTTCAGTGAGGCGGGTTTCGGCCACGGTGGCCGCCGTCCCTGCTGTCGTCGCCCTGGCGCGGGCCTGCTGAGCGGCACGAACACGGCCCAGTTCCTCGCGCTGGCGCTTGTACTCGGCGGTTGCGCGGGCGACAGCGGCCTCATCGACCTCGTACTCGCCCGTCCAGAACGTTTTCCAGGTGCGCTTGCCCTGTTGGGCGCGGGTGAGTTCATCGAGGGCGGCCAGGGTGCGGGCCTGCTGGCGACTGAGTTCGTCCCCTTCCTTCCGCAGGGCGGCCACCCGGTCCATGATGGCCCGCGAGCTGGCGGCATTGGCCTCGTCGATGCGGTTGTAGGTGGTGGTAATGTCGCTCGACAGTTTGGTCACGGCCACCCCCGCCGCCGTGACCCCCGCGATGACGAGCAGCCACGGGTTGGCAGCGATGAACGCGGCGCTCGCGGCGGCGGCGGACCCCAGGGCGGGGATGAGCTTGGTGGTGATGGCCGCTGCCGCCGTGGTCGGGAACGCGGCCAGGGCGGCCCAGGTGTTGACCGCGAGCATCCCGACCTGCGCCCGCTTCACGTACAGAATGGCCGTGCCGACGCCCGTGAGGGCGACCCCCAGGGGCACCAGGTACCCCCGGAGGGTCTGGGCGTTGTTACCCATATCGCCCAGGGCCTCCACCGCAGCACTGACGCCCCTCACAATCTCCGTGAGAGCAGGCAGCAGCGCGAGGCCAATCTGGGCCGTGAACCGTTCCCAGTTGGCCCGCAGCACCTGCACCTGTCCGGCGAAGGACTCCATGCGCTCGCGGGCCACGCGGGCCGCCTCACCTTGCAGGCCCATCGCCTTGATGTTCTCGTCGATGGCGGCAGCAGACGCCTTGTAGAGGATGGTCGCGGCGCGGATGCCGTCGGAGCCAAAAATGTCCTTGAGGTACCCGTTGCGCTGCTCTTCCGTCAGCCCCGCCAGCTTGGCCCGCAGGTCGGCCAGCACGTCCGCGAGCGGGCGCATGGCCCCGGAGGCGTCGTACACATCGAGGCCGAGTTGCTCCAGCGCTGCCGCCGCCGTGGTGCTGGGGGCCTGGAGCGAGAGCAGCATGGTTTTCAGCGACGTGCCCGCGTCGGACATGTTTTTGAAGCCGCCCTGCGCCAGGGTCGCCATGTAGCCGGAGAACTCGTTGAGGTCCAGCCCCGCCGATTTCGCCACGGGGCCGACGGCGGCGATGGCCTGCGCGAGGTCATCCGCGCCGAGGGTGGTTTTGTTGGCGAAATTCGCGAAGGTGTCCGCCACGCCGGGGAGGTCCTTCGCGCTCAGGCCGAACGCGGTCATGGCGGACACGGCGAGGTTGGTCGCCTGACCCGCCTCTATCCCGGCGGCCTTCGCCAGGTTCAGGGCACCCGCCAGCCCGCCCCCGATGGCGTCTGAGGCGGAGAGGCCCGCTTTGTTCAGCTCCAGGATAGCGGCAGCGGCCTCACGCGGCCCGACCCCGATGTCGGTCCCCAGGTTGAGGGCCGCCTCCTGGAGCTGCTCCAGTTCCTGGGCCGTCGGTTGGGTCAGGGCTTTGATATTGACGAGCTGTTCCTCGAACGCGGCCCCGGAGCGCACGGCGGCGGCCAGCCCGGCCCCCAGGGCGACCACGGCCCCCGTGGCCGCACCCGCCGCGAAGGTGATGGCCTCGGCGGAGAGGGCGAAACGGCTCGCCTGGGCGGCTCCATTGTTTGCCTCGCGGGCGAACCCCCCGAACGCGCCCCCGCTCACGCGCAGGCTCTCGCTCAGTTTCTGCCCGAAGTTGCCGCCCAGCCCAGCCGAGATGCCGTTTTCCGCCGATTTGCCGAGGTCAAACCCGGCTTTAGCGACCTGCGCTTGGCCCGATTTCATCCCAATGGCCAGGCCATCGGCGGCGTACTGCCCGAACCGGGCGGTGACGCGGGAGGGAGAGCGGATTTCCAGCTTGGTTTTCAGGCTGTTGATGACGGCCTCACCGATGTCCTCCGCGCCCTTCCCGACCTGGGGCTTGCTCGCCCGCAGGCCGGAGAGG
Organism: Deinococcus sp. YIM 77859; assembly: GCF_000745175.1. Lineage (NCBI taxonomy): Bacteria > Thermotogati > Deinococcota > Deinococci > Deinococcales > Deinococcaceae > Deinococcus > Deinococcus sp. YIM 77859. The sequence goes on along the minus strand of NZ_JQNI01000002.1, from coordinate 29,688 downwards.
ATGCCGGAGTTGACCATCTGCCCGATGCCCGCCGCCGCCGCCCCCACCGGGCCAGCGACGCGGCTCAGGGCGTCGAGGATGCCCACGCTCGCGGACGCGGCGAAACCTCCCTTGGTCAGGGTGCCCCGCGCCGCGTCGAGTGTGCGCTGGGCGCTGGCGGCGGCCTGGGTGGCCTTGACCACCGCGTCGGCACTCGCGCCCTCAGCGGCGGCCAGTTTGAGGAGTTTGTCGCGGAGCTGCTCGGCGCTGCGGGCGGCCTGACCGTCGGTGATGATCTGCGTCTGCCACAGGTTGCGGGTGGCCCGCACGGTGCCGGACAGCTCGCGGATGGCGGCGTCGATGGCGTTGATTTCCCGCGTGCCGCGCCCCACCTTGACGGGGACCTCGATGGGCTTGCTCGTTTTGCCGCGCAGGTCATCGAACTCGCTCCGCAGTTTGCGGGTGGCCGAAAGGTCCGCCGTGACGCGCACGGTGCCCACCTTTTTGCTGAGTTCTTGGATAGAGCGCAGGTCCGCGAGGATTTCCTGCGCCCCTTTGCGGAACGGCGCGGTGTCGAGGGTGGCGGTCCCCTTCAGGGGCGGCAGGCTGTCAGACATATGTGCAACTCCTGAAAGGCGGTACCGGGTAGGGTGGGGGCATGGGCGACAACAAGCGGCCCCTCGGTCGGCACGAGTTGACCGAGGAAGAAAAAGCTCGGCTCAGGGCAGAGGCAGAAGCCCGTTACCGCGAGGAAGTGGAAGCGGAGCTGCGCCAGCGGCAGGGAGCGCCCTCCGCAGCCCCCGAAGAGGGACCCCCAGGGGCCGCCCCCGCCAAGCCGAAAAGTGCAGGGCAGATTGCCGCTGAGAAGGAGGCAGCCCGCCGAGCTGCGCTCACTCCCGAAGAGAGGGCGAGGGAGGACCGGAAAAATCGCATCGGGTGCCTGGTGTTCACCATCGTGATGATTCCGGTGGCGCTCATCATCCTGCGGTCCTGTGGCGGTGCTTACCTGCAATCCAGGGCCGCAGAGAAGGCCCAGCGTGAGGCGGCGGCGGCGCGGGCGCTGACTCTGGAGGGGCAAGACCCCTACCTGATTCGCGAGGCGTGTCTCACGAGCGTTCGCAACAAACTCAAATCCCCTACCAGCGCGAAGTTCTATGACGACGCGCTCCCCAGCTACAGCGGCTCCGCTTGGAACTGGAGCAGCTATGTCGATGCCCAGAACAGCTTCGGGGCCATGATTCGCACGCCCTTCTTATGCACCGTGACGGGCACCTCTAGGGAGGATGCACGGGTCGCCACTGTGTTGCTGGATTAAAGGACCCCCCGCACCTTCTCCACGAACAGCTCCCGCATCCGGTACAGGGCGAACGCCTGCGCCCCGGTGAGGATGGGGCCAGGCAAAAACCACCGCTGCCCGCTGCGGCCCAGCGTGAGGGGGCTACCGGGGTCCGGCTGGGCGAGGGCGAGGGCCTGAAGCGCCTCGTACCCCAGACCTGTGCGCCCCAGCTCCACATAGGGGGCATAGGGCGTGCTGTTGCTGACCGTCACCGTCGCCGTGGTGCGGCCCGCGCGGCCCTGGGCGTCCAGCCCCCGCAGGTACTCCTGGGTGCGCTGGTAGGCCCCCGGCGTGGTGTTGTAGATGTTCGCCCGTGCCCCCAGGATGGCGTGTCCCAGCGCCTCAGCGCGTGCCCGCTCAGCCACCTCACTGAGGTCATCGCAGGCGGCCAGCAGTCGGGTGAGGGCGTCGGTCGTGGCCCGTCCGTCTATCGTGATGCCCACAGCCACCCCCTAGGCCTGGAGCGCTCCGAACAGGCGTGCATATGCCTGGTCCTGCTCCCAGTCGAGCCGGGCCTGCACCGCCTCCGGGGTGTGCACCCAGGGTCGAGCCGCGCGGTCCAGCGCCGCCTCTATCTGCTCCAGCGGTTTCAGGGTGTAGTAGGGGTCGTCCGGCTTGCGGCTCTTCGCCTTCGGGTCCACGTACTCCTGGCCCAGCTTCAGCCCGGCGGCGAGCTTCAGGTCCGCGAGGCGGTCCAGCCGGGCCTGCGCTTCCCGCTCCCGTCCGATTTGCGCGGCACGGAGGATGAGGCGGCGGGGCCAGGTCATCACCTCGGCATAGAGAGCCGGGCCAAACTCGCGAATCACGAACTCGTCGAGGGTGTCGTCTGGAGGCCCTGGCTCAGGCGGGCCGTCATCCGCGCCACTCGCTGCGCCAGGGCCGTCAGTTTTGGGTCGGCGTCCTCCAGGTCGTTCAGGTCCCACAGGGCGGTGAGGAGGGTCAATCGGTCATCCCAGGTCAGCGGACGCGGGAGCACGCTGCCGCGCTCCAGGCTGGCATGTACGAGCCGCCAGAACGCGGCCCACACGCCCGGCTCGGCGTCAGTGCGGTCAAACTCGTGCCACGCCTCGCGCATGGCTCCCAGGGTGGCGGTGAGCGTGAGCAGGTCGGTGAGATGGGCCTCTGCCACAGACTCCCCCCACGCCCGCAGGGTGACGCTGCCGGAACTCAGTCGGACGGTCTGGCGAATGGGGAGCAAGGGGGGACCTCCAGGGTCAAAGGGAAATCTGCTGTTGCGAGAAGGAAAGCCCGCCCCCAAACGGGAAGCGGGCCGGGGGGTTATTCGGGCAGCGCCTCGTCGTCCAGTGCCGTGAGCAGCGCGTCGAGGGTGGCCGCGTCGGGCACCTCGAAGGCCACGCCGTACTGCCCGATGGCGGTCGCCATGCCCGCAAAGGCGGTGCCCGACTCGTAGCTGTACGCCTGCACGGTCGCCACGAAATTCAGCACCTCGCTGCCCGCGTCGCCGCCCTCGCTGCCGTTGCTGGAGAGCTGCACGCGCGGGTGCCAGATGACGGTGGCGCTCCCATTGGGGCGGCGCTTGACGAACACCCAGCGCCCGGTGACCGCCGCCTCCGGGTTGATTTGGTAGGCCTGGACCCCGGTGAGGTCCACGTCCGTGGCCGTGGCGGCCCCCGCACCCGTGTGGAGCGCCCGCACGCTGGCATCCGGGGTGAGTACCCCAAACTCATAGGTGATGCTCGCCGAGGTCACGGGGTTGGCCAGCAGCACGGTGGCCGAGGAATCGCGCCCCGCCGCCCGCAGCTCCTCGCGGTTGACCTCGAAACTGGGGCTGATGCGGGTGTCGGCGGGGAAATACCCCATGTCAATGAACCCATCGCCAGGGACAATGTTAGAGGGGCTAATGGGGTCGAAATAGAGAATCTGGCCACTGCCCGCCGCGTTGGCGGCGAGGGTGGCAGTGGCGGTGTTAACGACGGTGAGCATGCGTGCCTCCTAGAGTTGACCGCCCAGCGCCGTGCGGGAGACGGTCGGGCGGGTGAGATAGGCCCCGCCCGCGAAGGCGCGGGGCGAGTCGGGAATGGCGAGGGTGTAGTAGCCCGGCTCACGGGTAGCGAGGCCGCAGGTCACGCGCAGGGCCTCGCGGGCCAGGGCCTCGGATGCCGCCGCGCTGGGGGCGACGCAACCGATGGGTACCCAGTAGGTCTCCGCCGCGCCACTGGCCGTAATCCCCTGCGGCTCCTCCAGTTGCACGTATCCCTGGGGATGCTGCCGCAGATATGCCCCCAGCCCCCGCTCACCGCCCCCGACCATCGGGCGGCCCTGCGCGTCCAGGGGCGCGGCCTGAGCAGGCACGTCCCGCTCCTCCGGCAGCAGCACGGGCACGCTGAGGGCGGCAGTGAGGCGGGCGTGGAGGTCGGTCACGATGGCCCGCACGGCTCAGGGCCTCCGCAGTACGGCGGTGCCGAGGCGCGTGCCGGTGAAATCCGAGGCCTGCGACCACTCCAGCACCTCCAGCGTCCCGTCATCCCAGGCACAGGTGGCACCGGGCACAGGCACGGGGTCGTCGGGATGATGACGGATGACCCGGAGGTCGGTGTAGGCGAGGCCGCGGGCGTCCGCCGTCGCCTGGACCTGGGCGAGGGCGTCCGGGCGCAGGCGCTGGGGGTCGGTGACCGAACAGCGCAGGGACCACTGGTGAGGGCCGAGAGTGAAAATGAGGGTGTGGCGGTACCGCAGCGCGTTCAGCTCCGGGTCGGTCTGAACCTCCTGCACGGCGGCCAGCACCTCGTCGAGCAGGGTCACCAGGCCACCTCTACCGGCACGCTGCGGCTCATCGCCCGCGCTGCCCGCCGCTTCTCCGCCGCAACCCCTGCCCGCAGCCCGCCCGCGAGGGCGGCCCAGGCGTCGGCGTCGGCGGCGAGGGAACTGCCGGGCGCGAACCGCTCGATTTCGATTTCTCCTTCCACCCGCATCCGCTTCAGGGCGGCGGGGGCAGAGGCGGCCTGACTGCGGGCGTGCGCAGCCACCACATCGAGCAGGTAGGCCGCCACCAGCCGGGGGTCACTCCCCAGCACGGCGGCAGCGGCCTCCAGGTCCACCTGCTGCTCCTCCGGGAGCGCCTCGTGGTAGGCCCAGGCCCCTGGCGTCACGAGGACCGCGACCTGCGCGGCGAAATCCATGGTTACCCCCTCAGCGCGGCGAGGATTTCGTCAGCGAGTTTCTCCCCCACGCCCTTCACGGCGACGAGGCGCTCGCGGGCGTCGGCGGGGAGACTGGCAGCCTGGGCCGCGCGGGCGGCGGCAAGGTCGCGGGCGAGTTGCTCGTTGGCCGCGATGAGCCGCGCCACATCCTGCGTGTCGGGGGCGGGAGTGCTCCCCACCGGCTTCCCGTTGGCGTCCACCTCCACGCCGTTCACGATGTATTTCTGCACGGTCAGCCTCCAATGGAGGGCGCGACGTACTGCGCCCCACCGATGTACAGCGCGGCGGCGGCGTCGCGGTTATGCGCCCCGAAGCCGAAATAATCCTGCCAGTAGCGGGCCTCCAGCGGGTGCGCCATGCTGCCACCGGCCAGGCGCAGGCCGCGCTGCGCGGCGAGGTCGCTCTGCCGCATCCGCAGCGGCTTGGCCGTCGCGTTCACGTCCAGCGCGAGCACATACCCGGCGGGGACATACGGCTTCACGAAAATCTCGGCCCCGTCGTAGATGCCGATGACCCGGTTACCGGGGTTGCTGGTATCCAGGCCCTGATTGCCGACGAGGGACTGAGTGTTGGCGAGCAGCGCCGCCGGAATCACCCGGCTGTCCAGGTAGGCCGAGAACCCGGAGAGGCCCCGCACCGCCGCCTCCTGCGCCCGGCTCAGCCACACCTGCACGTTGCCGTTGTCGGTGTGCTCGGCCACGGTGCCAATCAGCCCGGACAGCGCCGCCTCGGTGAGGCTGGGGGCCGCGAGGTAGTGGGTGTGGGTGCCGTCGAACACCTCGCCGTTCGGCCCGCCGTAGGGCACGCTGCCGTCGCCGTTGCGCAGCGCCTTGATGTTGAGCAGCATCCCGTCGCGGAACCGGTCGCGCTCCTGGCGGTTGGTGGGAACCAGCAGGGCGCGGAGCAGCTCCAGCCGCACCGAGTTGATGTGCGCCCGCTGCGCCGTCTGCTGCCGGATGGCCAGGTCATGCGGCGTCGCCCGCATCAGGTAGTCCTCGGTGAATCCCTCGCCGTGCTGGAACTTGTACAGCGGGTAGTTCTGCTGGTCGGGGGTCGGCGTCTTGCGGGTCGGCACCGCGCCGTCCTCATTGACCCGAATCATGGACCCGGTGCCGGGCACGGGCACGCCACCGACGCGCTCGGTGGTGAGTTCGGCGAAGGCGGCGAGCATCGCCTGCACGTTGCGGTTGTGCGAGGCATTGTCCTCGGCGAGCGCGTTGGCAATCGCCTGGGGGTCGTACTGCGCGACCGGAGACTGGTTGAAGCTCAGCAGGTCGCGGATGGAATAGGTGCCGGTTTGCAGCATCAGAACGCCTCCCCGACCGCAGCAGGCCCCAGCACGCCGTAGAGCATCACGTCGGTTTCGGTCACCGCGAAACCGACGGGGTCGCCGAGCGGGTCAGTGCTGAGTTCGTAGGTATTGGCTTCGCGGTAGATGCGCTCACCAGGCACCAGGCCGCCGTCGGCGTAGTGGGCACGCATGAATAGGAACAGGGTCACGGGTTCACCGGGCAGCGCGTCGCGGCTGCTCCAGCCGTGCAGGGGGTCGTAGCCGCTGGCCGGGCGCACCCCAAGGGACGAGATGGTGCAGGGCACGCACGCGCCGGGGATGGCGGCTGCTGCTTTCAGGTCGGCGATGATGGGGCTGCGGATGGCATTCGTCGTGTCGTAATCCGCTCGCGAGCTGCGGGGGATGGTGGGCATGAACTCCTCCTAGAGGGTGTAGAGGCCAGACCCAGCGCGCTCGGCATCGAGCTGCTGGGGCGTGGCGGGGGCGGGGCCACCAACCGGGTCCTGACGCGGCCAGGACGGGGCGGGGGGCGGGGTAGGGGTGAGCGACAGGGCGGGCGCGAACTCGGCGAACTCCTGCACGGCAGGGGTGAACGTCTCGCCGCTCACCAGGCCAATCACGCGGGTGGGCGGGCCACCCTCCGGGGTGACCTCGCGCTCATCGAGGGTGCGGCCCGCGAGCAGCTTTGCGAGCCGCTCCGGACTCCAGCCCCGCTCGGCGGCGAGGCGGGTGAGCAGGGCCTCCTGGCGGAACTGCTGGCCCTGTTGCGCTCCCTCGCGGTCGGCATCCCAGGCGGCGAGGCCGCCGCGCTCCTGTACGGCCTGCCACTGCTGCGCCTGCTCCGGCGTCAGGGTCACCGACCCCTCGGCGGGCACGCGGGCACTGAGTTCCTGTACCTGCTCGTCGAGCTGCTGGGCGCGGGCGCGGGCCTCGTCCCGCTCACGGCGGGCGCGGGCGGCGGCCTGGCCTTCACGGTCGCGTTCAGCCTGCTGGGTGTCGCGCTCGGCGGCGAGGGCACGGAGGGCGGCGAGGGGGTCGCCGCCGTGCTGGTCGAGGTACTGCTGCGGGTCAAACATGTCCTACCTCCACGGGAGGGGAAGAAAGCGACGGCCCCCGCCGGGGGCCTGGACTTGGACTTACGCGCTCCCGCCGGGAACGCCGCCGCGAACGGTGGAGACGCCCTAATCGGGCGGCGTCTCTGAAGTGGAGGGAGCGGGTATCTGCTCGTCGAGGCCCCGCCGGGCGCGAATCTCAGTCACGGTCATCACGCCCGCCGCGAGGTCAGCGAGGTCGGCCGCCCGCTCATCCGCTGCCTGCGGAATCATCCGCTCCCGCACCTGCCCGGTCACGCGCACCTGGGGGCGCGGCTGCCCGGCGAGGGCGTACATCAGCGCCAGGGCCGTCTCGCCCACCTCGGTGATGAGGGCGCGGGCGGCGTCGCGCACCTCCTCGCGGCGGGCGTCGAAATCGCTCATGGCAATCTCGCGGCTGCGGCCCGAGGTGGTCGCGTCGCCGCTCATCAACACGAACATCTGCCCGGCCTCCGAGTAGATGTTGCGCCGGAACAGCTCGGCAGCGGCCATCAGCGGCTCCGCGCTCGTCGGCTCCAGCCGCCCGTATTCCCCGCCGCCGGGCGTCGGCTCCTCGCCGAGGTAGTTGCCCTGCGCGTCCGTTTTGTCGTAGGTGGACCGCGCCCAGAGATTCATGCGCCCGCCGCCGACCCTGACCGGCAGGTATTTGCGGCGCATTCGCCCCGGTGCGTCGGGGTCCGGCTCCATCACGTACGGCGGTTCGATGCCGATGCCGTAGCGCTCAACAAATCCGGCGAGTTCGGTGTTCCGCAGCGCCAGAGTGGTCACGGTGTTGTAGCCCATCTGGTTCTGGAGGATTTGCGGCGTGATGAGGGGCGGGAGGGCTACCTCCAGCAGGGTGAGCCGACCGCCGAGGTCGAGGGGGTCCGAGAGCGTCTCCGGTTGCCCAGCCCGCAGCACCCGCAGCACGGTGCGGCCCCCGGCGTCGAGGTAGCAGACCTCGGCGGCATCCTGGCCCTGCACCTGATAGGCGTAGACGCCGGTGCGTTCCAGGGTGTCGGGGTGCAGGATGATGCGGGCCTGCTCCGGGGGGAGGAGTTCCAGGTGCACGCGCTGGGCGGCGGCTGCGGGCGTGGCCGACGCGCCGGGCAGCACCCGGAAGCGCAGCACCCCGCGCCCCTCCCGCCGGGCCGCGTACACGGCCTCGCGCACGGTGCGCTCGACGTGGCCGCCAGCAGGTCCCCACCATTCGGAGAGCAGCGCGTCATCCTCAGCCTCCGCTCGCCAGGTCATGCGGGCGACCGAGGCCCCCACCTCGCGGCTGAGCAGCTCACGGATGAAGTTGGTGGAGGTGAAAGAGCGGGTGAGGGCCTGCTGGAAATCGCGCACGAACGCGGCGGCCTGTTTGTCCCCCGCTGAGGCGTCATCCAGCGTGAACACCGGGCCGCGCCAGTAGGCGAACATCCCGCCCGCGCTCAGGCTGCCGAGGTGCTCTCCGGCGTCCATGTCGCGGGCCATGCGCTGAGTGACCGTGAGGGGCGTGATGGCCAGCGTCCGCAGGTCGCCCAGCGTGGCGGAGGCGGGGTCGAATGTGGGGTCCATGTCATGACCTCCTAGCCGGTGGGGGCGGAGTAGCCGCGCGGGCGGGGAGTGGTGGGGGCCGCCGCCCGCGCCTCGCCGAGCATGAGTTCGGTCAGCGCCCACACCAGCGCGTCGAGGCGGTCAGGCGACGCGCCCCCGTCGGGCGTCCAGCCCGTGAGCTGGGTTTCCAACTCCGGGAAGGAGCCGACGTGTGAGACGCGGCCCTGCTCGTAAAGGGCCGCGACGGGTTCGGCGCGGGCCTGCTTGCCCCGGCTGGCCCAGACGGTGGTGATGGGGAGGGTGGGGGCGACTGTCCGCAGCACGTACTCGACCATCTGCCCGCCGTTGTTGCGCTCGGCGACCACCCGGTCGGCCTGCCACGCGCCCACCGCTCCAGCCACCGCTCGCCCCCACTCGTTCGGAGTGCCGCGCAGGGAAGCGTCGGCGAGCACGTACCCGCGCCCGTCCTGGCCCAGCCCGGCCACGATGATGCCCGTCTCGTCGCTCTCGTCGGTGCTGGAGGCCGCCGGGTCCACCCCGACCACGATGCGGCGCAGGGGGGGCGCTTCGGCGAGGCGGAACCCCTCGGCCCCGAACATACCCCAGGTCCACAGCGCACCGGGTGTGTCCTCCAGCAGTTCGCCGCTCAGTTCCTGGCGGCCTAGGCGCGTGCCTTCGTAGCGGCTGAGGATGGCCTCGCGGAACGTGGGCGCGAGGTTGGCGAGGTTGTCGTAGGTGCTGCCGCGCGTGACGACCGTGTTGGGCGCGGCCAGGATGTCGCGCACCAGGCGCACAGGCCGGGGCGTCCCCGTCACCACGATGCGGGGGCGGGTGCCCAGGCGCAGCCCGAAGAGCAGGTTGCTGTAGGTCGTGTCCTCCCCCGTGCCCCGGTGGGCATCGGCGAACGTGGCGGGTTCGTCGAGCCAGGCCCCGTGGTGCTGCGGGCCGCGCAACTGGCGGGGTTTTTCCGCCGTGTAGAGTTTGAACTTCCCCCCGTCCGCGAGGTGCAGCTCTCCTAGCGAGCGGTTGTAGGCGCTGTCGTAGGTGCCGCCGCGCAGTTCCGAGGGAGCCAGCACGCGCAGCAATCCCGACTCGCCCTCCAGCATCACGTCGCGCCCGTCGGCTGCCGACTGCGCGACCAGTGCCCAGCGGCCTCCCGGCTGCTCCCTGGCCCACTGGGCGATGGTCTCGGCCCCGGTGCGGCTTTTCCCCCAGCCCCGCCCCGCGAGGATGAGCCAGGTCAGCCACTCGCCTGGCGGGGGGAGCTGCTCAGGGCGGGCCGTCGCCAGCCACAGACTGCGGGGGTCCGGCTCGTCGGCGCTGGGCGGGGGCGCGGGCGCGGGCGCGTGCTTGAGGTAGGCATTGACCTCACGCTCGATTTGGGCGAGGAAACTCATGCCTGGGCCTGCCGGGGCGGGACGAGCTGACTGCGGGGGCTGAGCGGCGCGCCCTCACCCTTCATGCGGGCCTGGAGCAGCTCACGGGTCAGGGCAATCTTGGCCAGCCCGGTCACGCCTTCCAGCACCGCCCGGATGGTTTCGGGGTCGCTGGACTGCGCCCCCAGAATCAGGGCCTGGAGCTTCTGAGCGGCGGCGCTGAGGGTGCGGCTCACCTCATCCCCCCAGTCGCGGCGCTCCAGCTCCGCGTGCGCTTCGGCGAAAAGTCGCGACAGTTCGGGGTCGCTCTTTAGGGCCTCGCGCCACCTTTGCAGCGTCCTGATCGAGATTCCGTACTCGTCGCAAACTGTCGCATCCGTGCTAAAGGCCGCCTCCGCGAGGGCGCGGGCCGCCTTCGGGTTGTCTCTGCGGGCCACTTGCATTCACCTCCTCCTGCGCACGACCGGCGGCAGTTCCCCCCGCGCCGGGCAGGTCTGCCAGCAGTCGCGGGTCAGGCCCAGTTCGGGGAGGTACCACGGCTGCGGATCACGCTGGGACTGCTTCCGTGTCCTGGCCCTTGCCTGGTGTTCCTGGTGGGCACGGTAGTCGCGTCGGGCGACGGCAAGACCGCAGTCCTGCCGCTGACGGCGGCGGCTCATGTTGAAAGCACCTCCGGGAACGGGCAATAAAAAAGCGCCCCGGAGGGCGCAGAGAAACAGTTCTTAGAGCGTAATGGAATTATGAAAAAAGGTGCCCAGCCTGTCAAGTGAAAAGGTGCGGCAGCAGGTCAGCGCACAGAGTGCGTTCCGTCTCCTCCGCCTTAGGGTTGTCCACGTACCGCTCCCGGTCTTGGCGGTAGCGGTGTGGCATGGCGCGGGTGCCGCCGTGCAGGTAGGCCGTCACTCTCGCGCGCAGCTCGCCGGGCAGCCCCCAGAGGTCCAACGCGCGGCGCAGTTCCGGGGCGGGCAGTGCACCGGGGCCGTCGAGTTCCACCTCTGGCACGGTCACGAGGTACAGGCCGGACATGCCAGGGCGGGCGGCGGGTGCAGCACGCTCAATCACCTCTTTGTAGTCGCGGATGACGCGCTCCAGGTCCGCGAGCTTCGCCTCGGCACGGGCCTCTTCTGCCGCTGTCCCGAAGGAGCGTGCCCAGTCCAGCTCCACCTCGTACCGCTCACGGACGCCCCACGCCTGGGTCAGGGAGTGGACGGCCACGCTCTCGGCGATGCTGGCCGCGCGGGCTGGCGCGTAGGGGTTGCGGGCCGGGGCGCGGAGCGGTAGCGGGGCGAGGGTGGTCCGCTGGAGCGCGGTGGCGATGGCGTTGGCGACGTGGCGCTCGTACTGATCACGGGCGTCCTTAGGACCGCGCACACGCAGGAGGCGGGGGGTGGTGGCCTGGGGAGCAGTGGACAAGGGGGAGACCTCCGGGGGGGCGCGTGAGGATAAGGAGGGCGGCGAGGGCCAGGGCCTGCTCTTGCGCGCTCACCACAGGCTCTTCCTCCCCTCCTGAAGCCGGAAGTTGCGCCCGTGCCGCATCTCCACGATCTCCAGCGGTTGCAGCCGCCCCAGGTTCCGCGCGCCCAGGTGTCCGGCCAGTTCGGTGGGGTTGAGGTTCGTGGTGATGATGCACGGCTTGCGCGCGTTCTGGCGGTCCTCCAGCGCCAGGTACAGCAGGCGGCGCTCGACAGCGGCAGTGTCCGTCTCCCCGGCTCCCAGGTCGTCGAGGACCAGCAGGTCCGGCGCGATGAGCATCTGGAGGGCCTGCCGTTCCGTCGTACCCTCTCCCCCACCCCGGTAGCTCTCCCGTACGTCCAGCGCGAGGCGGCCCAGGTTGACCACCAGGGCGCTGTGCCCGGCGGCGAGCGCGGCCTTCGCAGCCAGGACGGCGGTCTGCGTCTTGCCGCTGCCCGGAGGGCCGATCAGGGCCAGGCTGTCGTTCGCGGCGATGACGTCGCTGATGCACCCGGTGGCGGCGCGCAGGCGGGGGAAGGGGTCGGCAGCCGTGTCGAGGTTGCTCCAGTCCAGGTCCAGGTAGCGCAGGGCGATCCCGGAGGCGGTGAGGCGGTTGCGCAGGTTGGCGTCGCGGCGGGCGGCGGTGCAGCGGGGGCAGGGGACGGCGGCGGTGCGTCCGGGTTCGACCTGCACCTCGATCAGGCCACCGGCGCAACTGCGGACATGCAGCTCGTCGGTGAGGCCAGCAGGGTCCGCCTGCCAGCGGGCGAGATCGGCGGACGTGGGGAGGGCGGGGGCGGCCTGGCCCTGCTCGCGGAGCTTGCCCAGCATCCGGTCCAGGCTGGTGGGTTCGCGGCGCGCGGGCGTCTGGGTGGCGGCGTTGGCGCGGGCCTGGTCGAGGTAGGCATGGGCAGCCTGCGCCAGGTCGTCGGGCAGAGGGGCGGATGTGGTCACGAGGGCCTCCGGGCAGGGTTGAGGGGCGCGCTGGCGAGCAGGTCGGCCATGCTGGGGGTTGGGGCGTCGAGGGTGGGGTCGCTTGTGTTGGCAGGTGCCTGTTGCCGGGCACGCCATGCCTCGGCGCGGGCGATCACCTTGCCGGGCACGAGGTTGTCGAAGCCGTAGCGGCGCTCGATCCAGAAGGGGTCCAGCGCCACTTCGCGGGTCGCGTCGGTCAGGGCCTGCACGGCCCGCTCCACGTCCCCCCCGCAATCGGCCAGCAGCTTGCGGACGGCCTTCTTGCGGCCCTCGGTGACGCTCTCGGCGGCGGGGAGGGGGCCGCGGTGGTCGTTGTAGGCGGCGACCACGCGGGCGAAGTTGGTCGGCTTGCCGCGTGGCGCGGCGGGCGGAAGCTCTTCAAGGCTGGCGGCGCTGCCCTGCCCCGCGCTCGCTTCCGTCTGGGCCTGACCGGACTGCCGATGGAGGCCAGTGGGGTCAGAGGCAACGTCCAAGTCTGCTTGCGGGGTGCGCGCCGCCGCGTCAGCGGCGAGAGTGTTTTCTTCAGTTCTTGGTTCTTCAGTTCTTACTTGTAGTTCTTTATTACTTGTGTCGGATTTGCCGGATACGGTTTTGCCGGATGCGGCTTTACCGGATACGGAAATCCAGGAAGCGGCTCGCTCTTCACAGGCCACCTCGTGGATGACGTACTCGTAGCCCTTGATGCGGCCCTTCTCGCGCTGTTCGTGGCGTTCCAGGTAGCCCGCGCGCCCCAGTTCATCGAGGGCCTTGTAGCAGGCGTCTCGTCCATCGGTGCTGCGCTTCTGGAGGTCGGCAACGTACACCTTCCAGCCGTCCTTCCGGCTCAGCAGGTACCCCATCAGACCTTTGGCGCGCCAGGAGAGGCGCTCGTCCTCGAACAGAGCGCGGGCAATCTGGGCATAGGGATTCTCGCTGTTGCGCGCTGCGCGAATGATTGTTCCTCCACTCATGGCTGGGCCTCCGTCACCAGCAGGCACGGCAGCCCCGTGCGGGTCTCCCCTACCTCGATGCTCGCCAGCGCCCATCCGGCGTGATCCCGGCAGACCTCCGCCTCCTTCACGCTGGGCTTCTGGGTTGCGGTGCGCGTCAGGCTCATCTGCCGCTGCCCGCTCGCCAGCACGCGGACGCTCACGCGCAGGCCGGAGGGGAGCTTGGTGGTCGGGATGGGCTGGCCGGGATGGGCTTGGGTAATCAGGTGGGCGAGGATGGTGGCGAGTCGGCTCACAGGGCACCGCCGAAGAGGGGGCCGTAGTCAGGCGTGGGTTCAACCACGGGAGCGGGCGGAGGCTCTACCGCCAGGACGGGCACCGGAGCTTCCCGCAGCGGCGCAGCGCTGTCCAGCTCAAGGAATGCGGTGGGTACGGCCAGCATCCGGCGGCCCTCGTGGTGTCGGGGTTCCACCCACAACTCAGCCAGGTCATGTCGGAAGGCGAGGTCGGGCCAGCGGGAGGAGAAGTCGTGCCGGTCCACCCGGTAGAAGCCAGTGATGGTCGCGCGGTACTCGCCCGCGGCAATCCCGTACTTCCCGGCCCGCTCGCCCTCGGCCATGAACCGCACCTTGTCGCCCAGATGCCAGGTTCGGCCCCGCGCGTCGGTGATGCTCGGCGGTTCGCGGCCCTCTAAGCGCACCATCATGCTCAGGGCACCCCCGCAGCCCACGAGGCCAGCGTTGTAGAGCGGGCCATGCACGTAAGGCTGGTTGGGGTACATGGTCGAGAACGCGGTACGGATGGCAGCCACAGCCGCCGCGTCGGTGGTGACGGCGCGCACCTCAGTCAGCGAGATGCAGTGCGGGTAGTGGGTCACGACCAGCTCGCCGGCCTGGGGCAGGTCTGGGCGCGCGCCCAGGTCGGCGGCAACTACCACGCAGGACGTACCTTTCCGGTTCATCAGTCGCCCGCCTGCTCCAGTAGGGGCCGCTGCGCCCGGAAGGTGCGGGTCTGCACGTCCAGCCAGGTCATGGCCTCGTCGAAGCGGTGCTGCGGCAGATCGTCGTAGGCAGCCAGCGGCGCACCGGCGAAGCCAAACGCCTCCTTGAAGGCCCGGTACGCACCGGGAAAGCTGCGCGGGTGGACCTTACCGAACGCCTGGCAGCCCGCGTGCAGCCGGGCGCGCAGCTCGCTGCTCACGCGCACGGGCGCGGTGTTCAGGCGGTGCTCGATGGCGGTGATCTGCTCGCGATGCTGCTGCAATCCCTGGAGGCTCAGGGCCAGCAGTTCTAGCGGGTCAGTGGGCAGGGCGAGGGGCGCGGGCCGAACGGCCTGCTCGCGGGCGGCCCGGAACGCCTGCACGAGGCGGCGCTTCAGCGGCACCACCTGTTCACTGTTGCGGACCAGGGTCAGCAGGAAGTAGCAGTGGTCTTCCGCCAGGAAGGCGAAGCGTTCAGGCTTCCCACCGCCGGGGAGCGGTCGCGTTTCAAACGCGACCGCTCCAAGGGCCTGAAAATCGCTCAGGTAGTCGTCGATCAGGCTGAGCAGGTTCTTGTGCTGGTTGCCCAGAGCGCGAGCCAGGTCGCGGCTGTCGGCGCGGGCTTCACCCTGTACGGTCTGGATGGTTACAATGTCCGCAGTCATCTCAAACGCCTTTCTGCCCCCGGCCTGTACCTCCGGGGGCCTTGTCCTGGGTCAGCTCGGCTTGCCGTAGTACACGGGGTAGCGGTCCTCGGCGCTGTCCTTAAGGTTGTTGATGATCTTGTGGACGGCGCTTTCCTGGGCGGCCCGCAGGTCGTTATGGACCGCGAGCAGCAGGAACGCCTCGGCGTCGTGGTCGTATTCGACGTACACCGTCACCGGGTAGCTGTCTGCCCGCGCCTCGGGGATGTCGTAGACCGGCACGTGGAGGGTGATGGTGTCCGGCACGTCCTGCCCCGCGTCCGCCCGCACCTGCCGCACGATCCGCGAGTCGAGCGCCGTGCTGGCAGGCTTCACGCTGCTGGTGCCGTCGCTGCTGCTCGTAAAGCGCAAGGTGGCGAAGGTGCTGATGACCGTCGCCTGCACGTGCTCGCCGAGCTCCGTCCGCAGCAGGCGCACCAGCGTCTTCTGGTCGAGCTTCGTGAGCTGCGCGAAGGACTGCACGCGCTTGAACGCCGGGTGCAGGGGCAGGGCCAACGTGGTCGTCCAGCGATCTGTGGGGCTGCTGGCCTGCACAACCACTGCCGAGTCCGTCACGAACACGGCTTCGAGGTCCCCCGCGGTATGTTCGCGGTCTGCCCGGCGTTGCACCGTGTCCAGGTCGTAGGCGGTGACGTCCTGTATGTCCAGCTCGGCCGCGTGGCGCGTCAACGAACCGTCCGCCTCCCGCAGGTAGTACACGCCGCGCGCCTCGCCGGGCACGGTGATCACGGGGTCGGCTTCACGGGTCAGGCGTTCCACTTCACGGATGGCGCTGCTGTCGAGGGTGGTCATCAGTTCCCTTCCTTCAGGGCCACGAACAGGTCCTCCTGCGAGAAGACGGCGGCAATTTCGGGTTCACCGTCCGCGGTGACGCCGGGCGAGACGTGCAGGAACTCCGCGTCGGCAGCCTGCAGCGGCACCTTCACCGCCACCTTCGGCGTGACGCCCACGGTGCTGAAGGCGTCGCTCTTGCCGTCAAGGCCCTGGGCGACGACGGGCGTGAACTCGATCTGGATGTTCACCACGCGGGCCTTCTTCAGACCCGGGCGGCGCTCGCAGTCCTGCATGGCGCGGTTGATGGCGTCGTCGATCACGTAGCCGATGCCCCCGCCTTGCAGGTTGCCGATGGTGCTGTGGGTGAGCTTGGTGCTTTCCATGGGTCAGACCTCCGGGTTGATGGCGCGTGCGAGCGCGGTGATGAGCGAGCCGAACCCGCCGGTGAAGGCGAGGGCGAGCGTGACGTTGACGAGCGGAGCCCCCAGCGCGGCGTGGGGCGTTAGCCACCACGCCACGGCCAGCAGCACGGCGGCCAGCAGCGCAGGGAGAAGGGCGCGGATCACTCCTCGCTCCCTTCCGGGGCGTTCAGCAGCAGCCCCAGGACAAAGCCGGCGCAGAAGGCCAGGAACACGGCGCACCCGGCGGCAGTCAGGGTGACGAGCATCAGCGGACCTCCCGGTGGTACTCGGTGCGGACGTAGGGACGGCGCTGGCTGTACCGTTCGGCGCGCAGCACCCGCCCCTCGCTCGCCAGTTGGCTGAGGATGGCGCTGGCCGTCTCCCGTCTGATGCCCAGGGCGCGGGAAACCAGCACGATGTCGAGCGAGCTAAACGTGCGGTACAGGCGCAGGACGCGGGCACGGGTGCCGTTGGGGGCGGCCATCAGCGGCTCCTCCGGTGGTAGCGAGTGGGCAAGCGGCTCAGCTCTCGCTGGAGCATCTGCGCGCGCACACGCTCCCTGCGCCGTTCCGCCCGCGCGTCCAGCCAGGCAGTGAGGGTGAGCAGGGCGAGGGCCACGAATGCCAGCACGGCGACAGCCGCGGCGATGATGAGGAGGTCGTGGTCGGCGGAGGTCACTGAGCACCGCCCTTCTCGGCCCGATCAGCCATCTCGTTCAGGTAGCGGGCAATCTCACGGGCCTCCTCTGGAGTGAACCAGCCGTACACGATGGCCGCTCCACCATCGGCAGAGTCAACGTCAATGCCCTCCGCCTGGACACGTACCCGCCCCACCCCTCCTTCGCGCTCGTCAGAGAAATCGGCATTCATGGTGAGCATGAGGTCGCCCTCGCCCTCGAAGCTGACGCGCTTCACGCCGCCACCGCCTTCAGCCCCGCGCTTACCTTCAGCGCGTCCAGCGTCCATCCCTCGCGCGCCGTCTCCGGCCACCACCAGTTGCCGCGCGGCCAGGTGAGCGGGAGCCGCAGCGGACGCAGCCACAGGTGGACGCCGTGCCGGGCCTGGATGCGCTCGAGGGCCTCGTGCAGCTTGTCCTCCGCGCACAGCTCGTGGATCACCAGGCAGGGCCGCCCGCTGGCAGTGCGCCCGATCCAGCCGGGCCAGAACGTCAGGCGCAGCTCACCGTCGCCCGCCGGGGCGTACCACACGCTGTGGCGGAAGAGGCGGCGGGTGCTGTCCACCAGGGTGGACACGGGCAATTTCAGGGACGGGAGGGGGGCGGCGCTCAGGAACTTGGGGTCTGCGCTCGCGCTCTTCTCATTGGAGGGGGCGGCGTGTATCATTCGTGCACCTCGTCGGCAAAAACGGGTTGGGCGCGTAGTTCGGGACGCGCCCGCTTTTCTTGGCTTCAGGCGGGGCGGGCTGCCTTCGCCTGCTCGTCACGCGCCTGGGGCGCGGAGTGAGTGATGGGGTGGGGCGCGAGGCCGCGCACGTCGAAACCGGCCGCTGCTGCCTGTTCCAGAACCCACGCGCCGAAGTGGTGCGCGGTCACGGCGCAGGGTTCGCGCCGGACGACGACGCTGGTGATGGCGTTCTGGCGGCGGGTCATGCGGGAACTCTTTCTTGGTTTTCTCCATCTTTCTTGGGTTTATCCAAGTCAACAGGAAAAAAAAGAGCTTGCACGGGAACGCCCAGTGCGGCCGCAACCGCCTCAGCGGTTTTGGTTTCCGTGCCGTTGACAGTGCCGAGCTCATGCGCGCGGATCGTCAGCGACGACACGCCCGATTTGGCCGCCAATTCGTCACGCGACAGGTTGCGCTCTTCGCGCAACCGCCTGATCTCGCTCATTCGCATGCCTCAGTTTATGGGCAGGTCCATACATTGTCAATATACGGCTCGGACACATACTTTTGTTCTGGGGGAACCCAGGATGTACAGTCAGCGTAGTAGCGCCCAAATGTACGCATCTATGACCCCTATGCCCAGAGTGACTCGTAAACAAAAAGATCGCCCCGCCTGGGCACAGGCGCTTGTGCAGCGACGGACGCAACTCGGGAAGCGTCAGGAGGACGTTGCGGCGGCTGGCGGGTACGACGATGAGGGCAAAGAGGTGCTCACCACATCGAATGTTGCCGATGTGGAAACTGGGCGCGTCCACCTCCTAAATGTGGGCCTGGGAAAGGCTGTGGCCCTAGCAAAAGGTCTGGAGTGGTCGTGGTCGGAGATGCAGCAAGCGACCGGCATTGACCTGGGGATCGCTGGGCTCTCCCTGGCGGGTGAGGGTAGTGCCGATGTTTACCCGCTCGCGGCAGCTCTGACTCCCCACAGGCCCGGTCGCCCGGTGGATCACGAGGCAGTGACGCCCGGCATAGCCCGTCCCCTGCTGCTGCGGGCAGACACGGACGAGATGGTCGGCACCAGTCCGGCGAGCATCCGCCCCGGCAGCTACCTGCACGTCGATCTCGAAAAAACCACGCCGGAGGAGGGGCGCGTGTACGTCGTCACGGACAACGATGGCGTACACGTCCGCCTCTACACCCCCACGCGGTTCGGTCCGGCGTTCCGGGCTGAGAACCGCGCCTACGAAGACATCCCCGCCGCAGAAGCCCATGTGGTCGGCCTGGTCGCCGGCGTCACCAGCGACTACGACCCCCAGATGAACTAGGAGACCGCCACTTCATGCAGCCCCTCTTCCTTCCCCGCCGTTCTGTTCCTCACAAAGCCCCGTTGCTGGGCTTCATCAGTGCAGGAAATCCCCTTGACCCGACGCCCTTCACGACCCGCCGCCGCATTCCCATCCCGCCCGGATTCCGCCGGTTCGGGATGTTCGTTTTCCAGGTGGACGGTAACAGCATGACCCTCCCCGACGGCAGTGGCCTGCCTCACGGGTCCTTCCTGCTGGTGGACAGCCACGACGTGATCTCCCAGGAGGGGCACGTCTACGCCTTCCGCCTGGCCGACGGCTCACTGGTGGCCAAGCGGCTGCGGCTGCGCGCGGGGCGTCCGGCCATGTACAGCGACAACCCCAGCTACTCGCCCATCGTGCTCGACCGCGAGGTCCGGCGGTGCGGACGGGTCTACGCCTTCAGCCTAGACGGTCGGACCTGGGAGTACGCGGGATACCGGCCCTGGAGTCATTGAGGAGATGCCATGAAGAGACTGCTGCTCCTTTCGGCCCTCACGTTCTCTGCTACGGCTGGTGCCCAGCCCAGCTATTTTTCACGCGACACCGTACGCGATGACATCGCTCGCCGGATCGGCGCTTACGAGATTTCATGTGACCGAACGCCGGTACACCGAGAGGACGTCGCCTACTCCTCCTGCATGGTGCGCGAAGGTGGCGGTGCGTACCCCAAGAGCGTCATTGATATTTGGTACAGCGAGTATATGGATGGGGGCTGGCGTTTCATTGATACGGTCAGTGCCGATACCTGGATTCGCAACACACTCAGAAAAGACGGAAGATCACTTTCGATTAATGTCATTGAGTCCAATGACATTACATACGTCACGGTATACGACATCTCTCTCGCCGTCGCGGTTGAGGATTCTCTTGCAAAAGCCGCGTTGAACCGGAAGGCAGGGCCCCTCGGGGCGACGCCGAATACGACCTATGTGACGCTCGGCCAACTCAAGCCCGCGATTGCATCGTCCACGAAGGGCAAGAATTACACCCTCAGTGTGAACGGGCAGAAATTGGAGTTCACCCTGGGCGGCAGAACAGCGAAACTCAATGGCAAGCCCGCCAGACTGAATGCCACACCCTTCTTTATGGACGGCGCAACGTATTTCCCGCTCGCCGCTGTACAGCTCCTCGGCTGCAAGATGCAGCCGCCGGACGGCCTGTTTGCCAGCGTGACCTGTGGCAACAATTTCACCCTGGTCGAGTACAACATTTTCAGCACTGACAACCCGCCCGCCACCGCCCTTCAGCCTTCCCTGGCATCACTTCAGGCGGCCGCTCGCCCTGCCGCCACCCCACGCCCCGCAGCAACAGCAGCCGCTGGAGCAGGTTCGATTGCCGGAACGCCTGAGCCTTTCGTGAAACCAGCCGGAGCAGTGACCGGCGTCCCTTACACCGTCATCACGTCTGTGGCGGGGGCGGGCACGCTCGACGTGCTCGCCAACGAATCCTACCGGCTGAACGTCGCGGGGCAGCGCTTGACCTTTGAGGAAGGCAAGAAGGTGACGGCAGAGGGCGTCACGTTGCCCGCCGCGCCCTATGTGGACAACGACGTGATGTTCGTGCCGGTGAACAGCCTCAAGAGCCTGGGGTGCACGGTGACGATCACCAGCACGCAATTCAGGGCAGAGTGCCCAGGCGGAACCAGCATCGATGGAACGCAAATCTCCTGGTAAGTTCCTGCCCCTGCCCCAGGGGTTGAGGATGGAGGTGGCCGGGTGACCCGTCCCGCGGCCCTCTACATTCGCGTCTCGAATCACCTCCTTGCCCGCGATGACCGCTACGGCTTGGCTCGCCAGGAGGCCGAGGGCCGGGCCTACGCTGCCCGCCAGGGCTTCACCATCCCGGAGGGGGCGCTCTACACCGACATCATCACCGGGCGCAGCGAGACGCGCAAAGGTCTGGAGCAGCTTAAGGCGGAGGCTGGCCGCTACAGCGCCATCATCACCAGCGAGGCGGACCGCCTGGGCCGTACACCCCTCGCCGGGCACAAAATCCTCGACGAGCTGCTGGGCCTGGGCCTCCAGGTCCACAACGCCGTGGACGGCTGGTACAACCCGGAGGACGATTCCAGCGTCCTGACCTACGACGTGCGGATGCTGCTCGCTCATCAGGAGCTGCGGCAGATCAAGCGCCGCATGCTCGGCGGCAAACTGGCCGCGGCCGAGAAGGGCGGGATCATCCCCCACCACTGGCGCTGCTACGGCTACCGCGAGGTGTTCACCCTCGAAGGCGGGCGGCCCGTCCGGCGCATCGAAGTGGACGAGGCCGAGGCGGAGATCGTGCGCGAGATTTTCCGCCGCCTCGTGGGGGGCGAGACGACCGGCAAGATCGCCGACGACCTGAACGCCCGCGGGGTGCCCAGCCCCATGAATGCCATCTGGCACCTGCAACGGGTCTGGTATATCGCGCAGAACACGGCGTACAAGGGCGAGGCCAGGATGACCCTCCGGCACGCGAAACGGGAGTTCATCTTCGCCGTGCCCGCCCTGGTGGACGCCGACACCTGGCAGCTCGCCCGCGACAGCCTGCGCCGCAAGCCGAAGAAGCACACGGACATCTTCTGGCTGAACGGCATCCTGCGCTGCGCGGAGTGCGGCGGGGCGATGAGCGGCACGAACACGCAGTCGAACCGCACCAGCTACCGGCATTACCGCTGCTCCCGGGCGTTCAAACACCGCCACTACGGGGACACACCCACCTGCTCCCAGCGCACCCACTACCGCATGAACGACCTGCACGCGCACGCCGAGCGGATCGTGCGGGAGATCGCCGAACACCCCGAGCGGTACATGACCGCCGCCGCGCCGCCCGTGCCCGACCACAGCCGCACCCTGCGGGAGATTGAGCGCCTGGAGGGGCAACTGAAGCGCTACCTCGCGGACTATCAGCGGGAGCTGCTGACCGGCGACGAGTACGCGGGACTGCGTGACGCGGCCCGGCAGCAGATCGAGGCGCTTCGGGCACAGATGGCCCCGCCGCCCGTGGTCACACTGCCGAACATGGCGGCGACACTGGAGGCGATTGGGCGGCTGGTGCGGGAGGGGGTGCCGACGCGGGAGGTGCTGCTGCGCTCGGGCACGCGCCTGAGCATCGCGCCGGGCGGGGTGCTGGAGGTGGTGCTGCGGGTCTAGCGGGAGGCTGGCCGACAGCAGAACGAATCGGGGGGTACGCTAGGGCATGAACCCCGACAGCGACCCCGGATTGCCAGATGGAGAGGATCGCCAGCGCGTCCTGCGGGCATGGCAGATCATTGGCGAACTCCTGCGAACCGAACGGGACCCGCAACGTAGAGCGGAATTGCGGCAGGCCGTCCGGCTCCTCGATGAGGCACTGGACGGCCCTCTCCCCGCGGGCAGGTAATGTGTGCTATCGGCGGGAGTTTCCGAACTCCATCTCGCCGACCTGAAACAGGAGGATGGTGTTAGGAAGTTCCGCCTCCACCTCATCCCTCATCCGGACGTACTGTTCCAGCATCGGCGGGAGCGGGCCGTGGCCGATGCCCTTCAGGATGCTCACGATCTCCAGGCCGAGGGCGTCGAGGATGGCCTGCCAGTCGCTCCGCGGGTCAACCGGAGAGCGGGCCAGTGTGCGGCTGATGCTGGCCCGCTCTTTGCCGAGCTGCACCGCGAGCTGGGCCGCCTGGGCTACCGCAGCGGCACGCACTACGCCCTAGCGGAGCAGGCCCTGGAGCGCCCGGTGAGCAGCCTGGCCGCCCTGAGTGCGGAGGAGGCGGCCACGGTTCGCAGCTACGCGTACGGCCAGCTCGGGCTAGCGACGGGGAGCGTGGCGGCGTGAGCGCCCTTCCCCGTCACCCCCCCACCGCCTCCACCCTCGACAGCGCGCGCAACCTGCGCGACCGCTACATGGCCTCCGATGAACGCCGCGCCGGGTACGTGATCGTGCTGGGCGAATGCGCCGGGGACCGCCAGACATACTACGTCTGTACCCGCCGCGAGGCCCCCCCGTCCCAGCCGAAGCCGAGGGGGAGGGGGCGTGCTCTCAGACCTGCGGATGACCCGTCAGTCTAGCCCCCGAACCGCGCAGCCTGGGGCGCACCCACTGGTCGTAGGCCCACTCCAGCCCCCGCACCAGCGTCCGCAGCGTCTGCGCCGTCAGGTAGGGCCGCACGAGGGCCGGGAGGTGCGGGCTGACGTACTGGCGCAGCAGCACGCTCAACACCAGGATGACCAGCTCGCGGGCGGACGTGCCCTTCACCTGCGGCAGCATCTCGCCTACCACCAGGGACACGATGTTGCGGATCTCCGGCGCGAGGGCCAGCGCCTCGGCCAGGCTGAGCCGGCCGTCCCCCCGGATGTTGGTGATGGCCTGACGGACCAGCGCGTCGATGCGCGGCAGGATGCCGTCCAGCAGTGCGGCCAGCTCGGAGTCGTCGAGGGGCACCTCGGCGGGGGTGGTCGGGAGGTCGAGTTGGGGGACCGTGGGCGTGGACTGTGCGCGGACCTGCGCCGTGCGGGTGATCGTCACGCCCTGCTGGGCACGCTGGCGCAGAATCTCTGCAATTCGGGGATCAACGGGCATACGGCACCTCCAAAGGGCGCGGCCCCGGCCGGTGCAGGCGCGGGGGCGGGGAGAGGGCGGTCGGCTCAGAGCGGCCGGGAGGGGGCCAGGTCCTCCAGCCCGGCCGGTTCCCACTCATCGGCAGGTGCCGAGGTGGGGGCGGGGGGCGCGTACTCCGCCTGCGCCCTGGCCTGGGCCTTCGCGCCGTCCATCTGCACGCCAGTGACCAGGGCCTTGCCGCCGGACGCCAGCAGGCCCGCCAGCAGCCCCAGCACGGCCCCGGACCCGGTGGGGGGATAATCCGCCAGGACCCGCAGCTCTCCGATGCCCCCCTGCGCGAACACCGCGCCGAGAATCATCCCCAGAACGGCAGACAGGATGATGGTGGCCCAGCCTTTGAGACGGCTCGGTGCGCCCGGCTTGGGGCGCGTCCGGTCCTTGACGAGTTGCACGAGGGCGGCCACGAATGCGGCCAGCGCCCCCACGGTCAGAAACAGTTCTGCCATCAGGCCAACCCCTTTTCCCGGAGCTTCCGCGCCCCGACCTTCACGATCCGCTTCTCGCCCGTGCGCGTGTTCTCGACGATGCTGACCCACTCGCCGGGGAGGGGCCGCATGGCTTCGTCGTGCAGTTGGTACCAGTTCAGCGGCGCGGCCCGCGTTCCCACGTCCACCGCGACCCCGCCGCCCCGCCGCTCGCCCCGCGCGGCCTCCACCTCGGCCAGGGTCCGCAGGGCCTGATGCTCGGCCAGCCACGCCTCTGGGTCGAGGTAGTGCTCGCGGATGTAGGCCTCGGCCAGCCGCCGCGTCTGCGCTGCCGCGCGCCCCTTCGCGTTGAAGCGGTTGGAGGCCCAGAAGTCAGGCGGGAGCAGTGAGCGCCGGACCTCGAAGTGCAGGTGCGCCCAGTACTGATTCCGCGCCCCCTTGCCGATGTGCCCCACCAGGTCGCCCATCGTCACCTGCTGCCCGGCCTGCACGGGAATACCAGTCAGGTGCGCGTACTGGGTCCACACGCCGAGCTGCGGGTGATGGACGAGCACGATGCCGCCCCAGTCGGGGTAGTGACCGGCAGCTACAACCGTGCCGTCGGCCACGGCGCGCACCCGGTTGCCGAGGTCCGAGTCCCCCCCGCGAACGTCGTTGAGGTCAATGCCGGGGTGCGCGTGCCGAGTGCCGGGCATGTAGCGCGGGTCGAGAAACCCGCCGCCGGGCTGCACGCTGTAGCGGATGGTGGGGGTTTCGAGGACGGGATTGCAAACGCGGCTCATGGGTGCTCCTTCCCGCCGGGCGACGGCAGTTGCCCGCCCGGCTCCGGGGGCCAGACGGTGCGGGGGCTGACACTGTGCAGTTGCTCCAGGAACTCCACCCGGATGCGGGCCTGGTCGCGCTGGTAGCGCATGGAATGGACCAAATCCAGCGCCCGCTCCAACTCGTTTTCCAGCCGCAGCATCCCCTCGTTGAGCGTGGCGACCTGCGCCTCCAGCGCGGCGACTTTCGCGGTCAGCCCCGCTTTTTCGGCCTCCCCGACCTTCCCGCCACGCACCTCCCGCACGAGCATGGCGAGGCCGTACGTGACGGCGAGGATGATGGCCGCCGGTCCGCCCTTCGTGACGATGCCGATGAGGCTGGAGAGGTCCACGTCAGCCACGTCCGTCCCCGTACTCACCGACTCCAGCGAGCCACCTCAGCCACCGTGGCGGGTGTTCCACCAGCCGCCGCCACCACCCCCGCCCGGATTGCCAGTACACGGCGGACCGGACGAGCAGCAGCAGCGACACCCACGACAGGATGCTGTAGGTGGTCGTGGCGCTGGTGATGCCCGCCCCCATCCCGAAGGCCGCGGCGAGCGCGGCGAGATAGAGCGCACTCGCGGCGTGCCCCGCTATCCGCAGCAGGCTCTCCCTCGGCGAGAGCAGCAACCACAGCGCGATGACGAGCGCCCCCCACCCCCACGCGGACCAGGGGACGATGTCGTCAAACCGCGAGTACGGGGGCAACACCTCCGGCAGGTAGGGGCGGTGATAGACGCTCAACGCCCAGCCCAGCAGCACGGCGGCGATGATGTTGGTGGGGCTGAGCGGGTCCCAGCGATTCCAGCCGGGGGCCATCAATGCACCTCCAGCCGCCGCCAAATGCGGTCGTCGAGCGTGTAGTAGAGGCGGTGAGTGAACACCCACACGCGCTCGGCACTGCCGGGCGGCACGAGGCTGGGTTGGCCGATGATTGATTTGGTGAACAGATTTTCCTTCCGCACCTTTGCGGCCTTGCGGCAGCCCGGCGCGGCGCGGATGACGGCCTCATAGCCGACCGGGGTCACGCGGTCGCGGTAGGCCACGGGCTGGCAGTAGCGGGCTGGAGCGCCCTGGGGAGCGCTGACCCCCGCCCCCAGCGTCAGCGCGAGGGCCAGCAGGGTGGATAGATGCATAGGGCCTCCTCAGCGGCAGCGGACGAACCCGCCAGGCCGCCGCTCCTCGACCTGCACGGTGCCCGCGAGGTTGAGGCCCTGGGGGGGGATGGCGACGCCGCCCTCTCCGCCCAGGCCGTAGCCCCCGCCGGGCAGGATGACGCGGATGGTGGGTCGCTCGCCCTCAGTGACGGGGGTAATCAGGGTGCTGCCCCCCAGCGCCCGCACGGTGACGAGCTGGCAGGCGGGCAGGGTGGGGGCGACGACGACGGGCGGCTGAGCCGGGGACTGGGGCACATGGGTCGAGCAGGCGGCGAGGGTGAGGGTGAGGGCGGGCAGGGTGAGCAGGTGACGCATGGTGTACCTCCGGGGGCACCGGCTGGCAGAGCGCGGCTCCAGCACGCCGAGGGATGCTGGGGCCAATGGGAAACCCCCGCGCGGGGCGGGGGCTGGGCTTTGCATCAGGTGTGTCGCAGGGGGTGGGCGATTACGGGGCCGATTCCGGCACGTATCGGGGAGTTATCGCGTTTCAAAGTTGACAGATTCCAAAAAAGGGAGTAACCTCTGGGTATGGACACGCACGCCTTCACCGCTCAGATCGAACTCGGCTACAACCTCGCCACTTACCTGCGCGAAGACGCCGAAGAACTTGGTCTGGTGCTGGAGCAGAAGGGGAACGCCTGCGGCATCATCAGCATCATCCGCAACAGCAGCGAGCTGGACGCACGCGGCAACGGCGAGCCGTATCTAACCATCTACACCTGCGAAGACGCGCAGGCGTGGGGCACGGTGAGCGCGTTCAAGACGCTGGAAGACGCGCGGGCGCACATGCAGCACGTCTGGGAAGCCATCAGCGCCTGATGGCAAACCCCAACCCCCCCAAACGGCAGCCCGGCGAGGGCGAACCGTGGCGTCCCAGCATCTACCTCCCCCGCGAGGTGGGCGAGGCCATCCGCGCCGCCACCGAGGGCATGACCACGCAGGAGCGCAGCCGCGCCCTAGGGCGGTGGCTCATGCTCGGCTGGGAGATGGAGCGGCAGTTTGAAGGAACAAGTCAAAGGAATAGCCCTGCGCAAACAGCCAAAAAACTCCGCAAGTAGCCTGCGGAGCCTTTCGCCAGTCGCACGTAAGTACGCCTAAGAGTGGACGCCTCAACCCTACCATCTGGCCGCCCAAAAAGCAACCCCCGCTCAGGCGGGGGTTTCTGGTGGCCGCTAATGTGTGCTTTATGGCGTGCGGGTGCGGGTGCGGGGAGAGGGGCTACTGGGGCGGCAGGCCGGGAGTCAGGGGCAGGTGGTATTCCACGCCGTTCCCGTTCCCCTCGCTGCCCTGCCGGAAGACGTGCAGGTAGGGGGTGCCGTTCGGTGGCCACACGATTTCCATGCCCTGCACCGGCCCCACGGCGCTCAGGTTGTTGTTGCCCTGCACACGAGTGGGTGCCGGGACGAGCGGCATATTGCCCGCTTCCAGAAAGCCGAACGTCCCCGATGCGCGGCGGCCCATCGTGGTGATGGCGAGCATGGTGTCGATCACCTGCCCCGCCGCGTCCTTCGCCGTGAGGGTCACGCCGGGATGACTGGTGGTCGTGAAACGGGTTCCCGCCTGAAGCTTGGTGGTGCCATTGCCGCTGAACGTCAGGCGGACGGTATGCCCGGTGAGGGGGAGAGCCTGAAACGCCTCGGAAAGGGCGATGACGGTGTTTCCGATACCGCCCGCGTTGTTGCGGAGCCGGCTCACCCATTCTGGGAGCGGGTCAGGCCCGTTCTCCGGGAACACCAGGATTTGCCAGCCCTGCCGGGGCAGCCACGGGGTGTAGGGTCGCGCGGGACTGTCCGGGCCATTCGGGAGAATGTCCAGGCTCTCGATGTCGTCGGACGTGAGGGTTTCGCCTGCCCGCACCTTCAGCGCCAGCGCCTCGAACATCACCGGAATGCTCTCCCAGCGCAGTTCCAGCGTCTTCACCGGGGCCGGGGTGGTGGTGCCGTCTGTCACGACAGCGTTCTGGAGTTCAATGCCGATCTTCTGGATACCCATGTCAGACCCCCTTCGTGTAGGTGATGCTTACCCCTTCGTGTAGGTGATGCTTAGCTTCGGAGCGCCGGAGGCGGTGACTGCCCGCAGCGCCAATAGGTCGTCCCGGCCACTGATCTGCCACACGCTGCCGTCGCCCCACCGCTCGCCGTCGTTGGCGGTCGGCTCAGGCGCGGCGGTGGCGACGCGGGCCACGCCGCCCTCGACGGCGATCCGGGCAGCGGTCGCCCCCTCGGGAATGTCCGGCAGACCCTGGGCCTGGTCGGTCAGGACGAGGCTGGTGCGGGCAGGCAGCCCGGCCACGCTCTCCGGGTGCCTTGGCATCGGCCCCCCAGCGAGGTCGGTCACGCCGGGCAGGACATGCAAGCGGACCTCGTGGAAATGGGGGGCAGCGACGTACCCGTGCATCACGAGCGAGAGAGTCTGCCCCGCCTGTACTGGGACCCTGGCCCAGCTCTCTGGAGCCACCGAGATCACCGGGGTCGTGCCCTCGGGCGGATCAGCCAGCATGGGGGCTGATCCGTGTACGCCTCGAAGTAGCAGTCGCGGCACAGGTTCTGGATCAGCAGCGTCCCGTCCTGCGCGGGGTGTACCCCGTGTTCCAGAGCGCTTCGGGGTCGAGCGGAACGCCCGCATGGGTCGCGCCGCCGCCACCGCCCACGCTGCCGCCAATCACCTCGACCGGGAGGGGGCGGCGCGGCTGACCGGCACGGCGAACTCGGGGTCGCTCGGGTCCTGCACGCCGAGGAGGGCGCGGTTGTAGCGCCAGAGGTTGAGCAGGCTGACTCGGAGATTGGTGAGCATAGGCACCTCCAAAGCGTCGCCCCAGCCGGGTGCAGGGGCTGGGGCGGGGAGAGGGCAGGGGGTTATTGCGGCTCGCCCGGCGTCAGAACGAGGTGGAAGGGGTTGCCGTCCGAGTCCCGGTACAGCAGGTACGGGGCCTGGGGCGTGGCCGCGTCACCAGCGCCAGCCCCTCGGGGAGCACGTCGCCGGGAGAGGCGACCACCGGCAGGTTGCTGGACAGGAGCTGCCCCAGGGTCATGACCGGGTCCGGGTACCACAGCTCCAGATCAGGCACCCAGTCCGCGATGATTTGGTTGCTGCTGTCCCTGGCACTCAGGGTCCCGAATTGCGGGTCGATGGTGGCCGCCGCCCGCGCACTGCCGGTCCAGCGGACCGGCGTGCTGAACTCCAGCGTCAGGGCGCCGTAGGGCAGCATCGGCATCGGCCCCGGAAACTCCAGCGCGTACCCATCGGCGGCGAGCGTGGGTTTGGCCCCCGAACTCCCCCCCCCGTACTCGTAGTAGGGTTCGCCACTGGGCAGCAGCACCACGGCGGAGGTCAGGCGCTCGTGGAGTTGCGTGAGGTTGACGGCCCCAACAGGCGGATGAAGGCCGCGCCCCCGCCCCGCCCCGAGAACTCGACATACAGGCGGCTCACGTCCTGGCTGCGGGCTGGGGTAGCCCGCGATGACGCGGGCGCTGCGGGCGCCCCCCGCCCAGGAAGAGGGGGCCGCCCACACGCTGCTCCAGCCGCTTGAACATCTGCTTGGTCGGGTATGGTCCTGCGGTCATGGCGTGGTCCTTTCAACGGTCTCGAAGCCCTCGGCGTCTGCCGTGGCCGTGCCGTTCTCGATGGTCTGAAAGCCCTCGGCGTCGGTGCTGATGGCGGCGCCCTCAATGGTCTGGAAGCCCTCAGCGTCGGTGCCGACCGTGAACGCCCCGCCGATGGGCAGCTCGGGCTCCGGCTCCGGTTCGGGGGCCTCATCCACCGGGGCCAGAGCGGTGATGGTGGTGGCCGTGGCGGAGGGTCGGTGCGGGTCAGGCCGAGCTGCTCGCCGGGCTGGAGGGTGTGGGGGTAGGTCACGGCCTGCCAGGTCGCGCCGTCCGCGCTGACCTCCACCGTGCAGGGTGGGCCGGTCTGGCCCGGTCAGGATGTAGCCGTTCAGGCCGCCCCTCGCGGCCGTCACGGGCAGGACGAGGCGGCCCCGGTGGCGTACGCCACCAGCAGCGGGTTGGGAATGAGCATCGGGCCTGTTCCTTTCTTCCTACTCATTCCTGAGCAGGTCGAGGTTATTCGCTC
>NZ_JQNI01000001.1 GCF_000745175.1 Deinococcus sp. YIM 77859 | reverse complement strand
GGGTGCGAATCATGTTCGCGTACGTCAGGATGTTGTCACTGCTGTAGGTGTTCGCGTGGATAAACGCCACCTCGACCTCGACGCCGCTGTGCGTGCCGCGCATCACAATGGCTGTTCGTACAGCAGCTTGGAGTCGTCGGTGACGAGCGCGCGGGCGAAGTTGGCGATCCCGCCCTTTTCAAAAAACACCTCTTCGCGGATCTCGGTGGAGGTTGGTCCGCTCGTCACGGACCACGATCTTGAGCCCGGTCAGGTACGCCAGTTCGCGCAACCTTCCGCGGATGCGGTCATAGTGAAAGAGGTTCTCGAACTCGCTGAACACGGTGGGATCGGGGTGGAAGGTGACCTTGGTGGCCCACTTGACGTCCTTGGGCGTCGGGCCGAGCACCTCCAGCGGCGTGGTGACGGCGCCCCGCTCAAAGCGGATGTGATGCAGCTGACCGCCCTTGTTGACGGTGACGTCAAGGTAGGTGGAGAGCGCGTTCACCACGCTGCTCCCGACGCCGTGCAGGCCGCCGGACACCTTGTAGGCCCCGCCGAACTTGCCGCCCGCGTGCAGCTCGGTAAAAATCACCTCGATCGCCGGGCGGCCTTCGGACTTCATCACGTCACCGGAATGCCGCGTCCGTTGTCCGTAACGGTCGCGGAGCCGTCCGCGTGCATGATGACGTGGACCTCGGTGGCAAAACCGGCCAAACCCTCGTCGATGGCGTTATCAATAATCTCCGTCAGGAGCTGGTGGTACCCGTCGACGCCGGTGCCGCCCTGCACATACATGCCGGGGCGCTTGCGAACCGCTTCCAAGCCCTTGAGGATGGAGATGGAGTCGGCCGTGTAGGTGTCCGGGGTGCTGGCCTGTTGGGGGGAGCTTGTGTCATGGTCCTCCTGCTGTGTTCCCACTGCGGGGCAATACGGCTTTATTGCGGTAAAAATGGGCGCTACGAGCGCCTCCGAAGGTTTTTCCAGTATACAACCGAAGTTGAAATGGGTCAAATGGATTACGTAACAAGCGTAATCAGGGGTCAGGACTTGTCTGTGTCGCCCGGCAGAGAAAAGGCAGTCTGATTCGCGTGTGATGGGAAAGCGGCCCGCACGGTTTGCCGGGGCAGCCCTTCACGCCGCTCGCCCGGCGGGCAGAATAGGGAGGCTGTATGCATCCTGCCGCTGCTCTCACTGCCGCCGTCCTGCTTGTGGGCGCGTCCGCTCAGCCGGGAAGTCTGTCCCCGAGCGGCGCTGTGCCCGGCGTTACCCTCAGGCGGGCTCCGGCGGCTCCTGCCTGCACCCTCCCCAGCGGCGCCCTCCCCAGCCGAACGCGGGCCGTCTTTGTGCTCGACACCAGTGGCAGCATGCGCGGGATCGGGGACGGACGAGCGGACATCTTTGAGCGGGTCAAGGGGGCGATCAATGCCTACGTGCGATCAGAGCGGCCGGACCGCGTCGAACTGTTCACCTTTGACAGCGGATTGCGCGCGCGCCGGTCGTACGTCTTGCCACGCGATCACGCCCGTTGGAACCGTGATCTGGCGGCGCTGCGAGCAGACGGACAAAACACGTACCTTTACCGCAGCCTGGCCCAGGCCCTGGCGCCGCTTGCAGCCTCCGAGCTGTACGCGACCACCGTCTTTGTCCTGACCGACGGCATAGATAACGACCCGGACCCTGACCAGACGGCGGCGCGCGCGCTGGGGCCTTTCGTGCTCGTGGGCCGCTCGACACGCTGCATTACCTCGCGCTGGGCACCACCATTCCCGCTGACGCCCAGGCTGCCCTGCGGAAGAGCCGCTACGCGCAGGGCCTGACCGTTCCTGTGGGGCAGGTGCCGCAGCTGGGGGTGGGCGCTTTGGGTATACCCTCGCCACGGTCAGCGATCCTGCCCGCGTTCCGGTGCCCTTCCCCGATGGCACGCCCCTCACGCTGGCGCCGGGGAGGCCGGGGTGGCCTTGGCGGAAGCGCAGGCGCGGGGCGGCTCGGCCCGACTGCGGGTGGAGGGACGCTTGCTTTCTGGGACGCCCGTCCTGCTGTGTGCGCCGCCCGCCACCCCGGGGGGGCTTCCCCGCCGCGTGCTGCTGCGCCTCAAGGTTGGTTCGGCGCCCCGCTTAGGCTGGCTGAATCCCGGCGCTGACCGGACCCTGGCGCCCGGCGAGACGGTCACGCTGCGCTACCGCCTGGAGGGGGACGCCGACCTCGGCACGCTGCGCCTGCCCGCAGGGTTAACCGGCGAATGGCAGCACCTGCCCGGCGGCCGTGAGGTGGCCCTGAGGCTCACCAATACGGCTCTGGTGGACGGGCAGCGCGTGACGCCCGCCCTGGTTGGCCCGGCGGGACATCTCCTGCGCCTGCCCCCCGTGACGGGTGGGGCGCTGTCCGCCCCTCGTCCCCTGGCCCTCCTGGGCGCGCTGCTGGGGCTGCTGGCCGCCGCGCTGCTCTTCGTGCTCTTCCTGCGCCGCCCCCGCGCTCGGTCCGCCCCCGCGCCCGTGTTCGCCGCCCCCCCGCCCCAGGTTCGGGGTCTGCGGTACGGCGAAGACCGCACGCTGGCCCTCCTGAGTGCGGACGGAACCGCGACGCCTGTGCCCATCCCGTTGGGAAGCCCCTTTGACCTGGGGCAACTGGCCCGCGTGCCGCACCTCAGCGGCCTGCGGTTTCAGCAGGACCGCTTGGGCCTGCGGCTGCTGCGTTTGCCTCCCGACCTGGAGATTCACGCAGAAGGGCGCTCCCTGGGCGAAGGGGAGGTGCTCGCCCCCGGGACCTCGCTGAGCATCGCTGTAGCGCGCGCGGCGCGGGCGGGTCAGCCTCCGCTGGGTCAGCTCGCCGGCTTGGGGCTTCCCCTGCGCCTGCGGGCCGATGGCGTCACCCTGCACGTGTGCGGGCCCTACGGCGAACATGCCCTGACCCTGCGCCCTGGGATCACCGACGTGGGGGCCGCGCTGCAGGCTCCGGCGCTGCGCGGCCTGAGCGTGACACCCAGCGGGCCGCGCGTGCTCCTTGCCGCGCTGCCCGAGGGCGTGACGCTGCGCCGCGTGGCGGACGGCGCAGACCTGCGGCCCGGCACCTACCTGCCCGCAGAAGCCGAGCTGCACCTGCCCGCCGTGGACTAGCCCCGGTCACGCTGGGCCCGGCGGCGTGAGGGGCCCTTGGCTCCCAACCCACGGGGTACGCTGGGGCACATGGACCTTCTGCGGCTGATTCACGGGTATCAGTTCAATAGCGCGCTGGCCCTTCTTTTTCCTACTCCCTACGCGCTCGCCACCCTGGTGCTGTTCCTGTGGAGTCTGGGTCCAGCCCTGCGGGGCGAGGTGCGGCCGGGTTTTCTGCTGTGGCTGCGTCTGACCTGGGTTCTGACACTGCTGCCGGTCGTGACCGGCGTGGTCCTGGCCGTGGGGGCGCTCGGGTGCCCAGCGCGACGGATGTGGGCGGTGGCGTCACCAAATACGGCCTGCCGGTGGATCCCAGCCGCAACTGGGAGCACTGGATGTACGCGGGCTTTGCCCTGCTGAGCCTGTATGTCACTGAGGTGCTGCTGCAAGGGCGCCTCGTTCACCCGCGCCGCGGCCTGCGCGTGCTGCCGGTGGTCACCCTGTTCCTGTACGGCTGCGCCTACATGGTGGGGCGTGTGGCGGTATTTCCGGGCAGCACACCGGGAACGTGATCGCTTCCCGCTATCTTCTCCCCATGATCGACATTTCAAGGCGGCTGACCCCCGGACATCCCACCTGGCCGGGGGACGCACCCTTTCGGGTCGAGCCCCTGGCCCGTATCGCGCGGGGAGACAGCGTGAACACGGGCGAGCTGCGCACCAGCACCCACACGGGCACCCATGTGGACGCTCCCTGGCACTATGACGATGCAGGGGCGCGCCTGGACGAAGTGAACCTCGCGGCCTACCTGGGACCGTGCCGGGTGGTCACCGTGCGGGCCGAGGAGGGCCTGGTGCCCGCCACCGCCCTGGCGGAGCTGCCAGCACGCCTCCCGCCCCGGCTGCTGCTGCACACGGGTCAGCCCGCCCACTGGGCCGAGTTTCCCCAAGACTTTGCGGCCCTGGCCCCGGAACTGGTGCGCGAGGCGGCGCGGCGCGGCGTGCGGCTCATCGGCACGGACAGCCCGAGCGTGGATCCGCTGACCAGCAAGACGCTTCCCGCCCACCAGGCCTGCCGGGAGACGGGGATCCTCATTGTGGAGGGCCTCAACCTCAGCGCGGTTTCCGATGGAGAATACGACCTCGTGTGCCTGCCGCTGCCGCTTGTTGGTGTCGACGGGGCCCCGGCCCGCGCCCTGCTGCTGCCTGCGGGGACCCTGCCGGAGGAGAGGGCATGAGACGTGACCTCTTCGCGATGCCCCCCGGCATCTACCTCGACGGCAACAGCCTGGGCGTGATGCCCCACGCGGCTCGCGCTGCCGTGCTGCGCCGTCTGGACGAGTGGCAGCGCGACGCGGTGAGCGGCTGGGACCACTGGTTTGAGCTGGCCGAGACGCTGTCGCCTGCCCTCGCGCGGCTGGTGGGGGCGCGTTCCAATGAAGTCATCGCCACGGGCAGCATCACCGCCAATCTGCATGCCCTGCTCGCCACCCTCTACCGTCCGGAGGGTGCGCGGCGCCACCTCGTCGCCACCGCACTCGATTTTCCGTCCGACGTGTACGCGCTGCACGCTTGGGCCGAGCGCTTCGGCGCCGAGCTGCGCCTGATTCCCGCCCGCGACGGCCAGACGCTGCGCGAGGAGGAGATCCGAGCGGCGTTGACGGATGACGTGGCCTTGGTCCTGCTGCCGACGGTGCTGTACCGCTCTGGAGCGCTCCTGGACGTGCCGGGGCTGACCCGCGCCGCGCGGGAACGCGGCATCCTGATCGGCTGGGACGCGGCCCACAGCGTGGGGAGCGTGCCGCACGAGCTGCACGACTGGGGCGCGGATTTCGCGGTGTGGTGTCACTACAAGTACGTGAATGCTGGACCCGGGGCGCCGGGAGGCCTCTACCTGCACGAGCGGCACCATCATCTCGTCCCCGGCCTGCGCGGATGGTGGGGCCACGACAAGGCGACGCAGTTCGAAATGGCCCACACCTTTCGCCCCGCGGCTGGTGCGGGCGCCTACCAGCTCGGCACGCCGCCCATCCTCGCGCTCGCGGCGCTGGAGGGGGCACTCAGCGTGTTTGATACCGTCGAGCTGGCCGAGGTGCGTGCCCGCAGCCTGGAGCTGACCGCGTACCTGATGGCGCTGGTGGAGAGGCACCTTCCCGAACTGCGGGTGGTCACGCCGCGCGAACCCACCCGGCGCGGCGGTCACGTCGCCCTGGCCCACCCACAAGCCCACGCCCTCAGCCTCGCGCTGCGGGCACGCGGCATCACCCCGATTTCCGCGCCCCCGATATCCTGCGCCTCGCTCCCGTCGCCCTCTACAACACCGAGGCGGAGCTCGAGACGACGGTGCAGGTCCTGCGCGAACTGCTCGACACCGGGGCCTACCGGGCGGTGGAGGCGGCGGGGCGGGTGACCTAGGGCGGGCTTCTCGGCGGGCACCGCAGCCGCTTACGCTGCGGGAATGGACGGCACCCTGCTCGGTTTTGCTGTGTTTTCCCTGCTGCTGACCGTCACGCCGGGGGCAGACACAGCCCTGGTGATTCGCGCGGCTCTGGCGGGGGGGCGCGCGGCGGGGTGGGGCGCGGTGCTGGGCGTGTGTAGCGGCCTGCTCTTCCACGCCACCCTCAGCGCCCTGGGGCTCAGCGTGGTGCTCGCTCGGAGCGCTGCCCTGTACGAGGGGGTCAAACTGGCCGGCGCCGCGTACCTGCTGTATCTGGGTCTGCGGGCCTGGCGAGAAGCCCGCCACACGGCCCAGGTCCCCACCACCGAGGGAGGGGCGCTGAGCCTGACCGGCGCTCTCCTCCAGGGGCTTACCACCAATGTCCTGAACCCCAAGGTCGCGCTCTTCTACCTCACGGTGTTGCCGCAGTTCGTGCTGCCGGAAGAGGACGCGCTGCCGCAGGCCTTGGTGCTGGCCCTCATCCATTTCGGCTGGGGTGTGGTGTGGCTGGGCACCCTCGTTCTGCTGATGGGCACGCTGGCGTCTCGGCTTCGCACACCCCGCGTTCGCGCCCTCCTCGAACGGCTCACCGGGGGGGCGATGGTGCTCCTGGGGCTGCGGGTGGCGCTCGACCGCTGACGTGCTCCCCACCCCTAAAAGCCAAAGGCCTCCAGCACCGCTTGCGGCGTACGCTTGGGCCGCCCGGTCGTCGGGTCCACCCAGACCCACTCGGTCTGACACTCCGCGAGGCGCTCCGCCGCTTGGCCGGGCTCGCCTGCGCGGTCGAGGCTGTAGGCGCGAACACTGCGCACACCCGCGTGCTCGGCCAGCACGGTGCGCAGGCGGACGCGGTCGCCAAGCAGCGCGGGCCGGTGGTACGTGATGACGTGTTGCCGGGCAACCGGGACGGCGCCGAGTTGGCTCAGGGCGTCCGTGCCCATGCCCAGGCTGAGGGCGTGGGCACGGGCCACCTGCTCGCACCAGACCAGGTACACGGTGTTGTTGACGTGGTGCAGGTCGTCGAGGTGAGAGGGCTCCACCGTCACGGTGAGTTCGTACCGGCGCCGTGGGGACACGCGGTCCCACAGGAGGTCTACGGGGTGAACCGTCCTCAAGCGCCCGTCACCTCGCGCCACAGGGCATTGACGGCCCGCGCGCCCTCGATGTCGCGCAGGGTGACTCCGCCCGCGTCGTGGGTGAAATAGTTGACCCGCACCCTGCGGTAAAAGATGTGAAGGTCGGGATGGTGGTTTTGCGCCTCTGCGAGCGCTGCCACCCGCACGGCGAAATCCACTCCGGCCTGGTACGTGGCGAAGGGAAACTCGCGAAACAGCTTGCCGTCATCTCCCCACCAGCCCTCCGGTTTGAGGCTCTGAACGTCGCCGTCGGTGAGCTTGCGGCGGGGATCGTAGCCCATGCGAGGGTCGTACACTTCGGGACTCATGCCCGCATGCTACGGGAGGCTGCGTGCAGGGCAAGGGGAGCGGGACGCGGTGCAGGGGGAGGACGCTGCCGGGCAAATCTGCTTGCCCCGGTCACTGCCCGCTTATAGGGTGAGAGACGTATGAAAAAAGCCGCCGCTCTGCTGCTCGGTTCCACCCTCCTGCTGGCGTCCTGCAACAGCACGCCCTCGACGCCGCAGCCCGAAACGGTCTCGGGTCAGGTCAAAGAGCTCAGCGCCAGTCCCTCGGGGACGATCACGTACTCCAGCTGGACGGGCGGTGCCGGCAAGGTTCTCGTCTCGGTGGAGGGCAAGGACAACCTCGTCACGGCTGACCTCACGGCCGACGGCCGATTCAGCCTGACGCTGCCCAGCCTGGATGCCGCGCTGCTCTCGAACCTAGACCTCACTTCGGATCTGCCCGAGGGCTGCACGGGGAGCCTCACGACCTCTGGAGCGAGCAACGCGCGGGGGAACGTGGCCACGTTCCGCGTGCAGGCGGGCAAGAGCGGTGAGATTGCCCCCGCCGGTTTCCAGGTGAGGACCAGTGGCGGCACCCTGGAGTCGGTCAGCATGGAAGGGGGTCTATATGTCTATGCCGACAAGGCGGCGGGGCTATCGGGCCGACTGAACTGTACCCAGGACGGCGTCCCCGTCACGGGGAATATCAACGTGCAGCTGCAAGCGGGCTGGAACAAGATGACGCTCACGCTCTCTGCCACGAAGCAGGGCGGCACGCTTAGCCTCAAGACCGGCTCGCTGCCCGCGCAGTGGCTTTACCTGGAGAATGATTCGGCCCTGTCCCTGGGCCAGCAGTCGCTGAACCGCTCGGCTGCGGCGCAGCCCGTTCTCAAGGTCGCCCAGGCCCTCCCCTTCTTCCGCTGACCCCTTCCTTCCCTCCCACCGCCCTGCCCTTCGCGCGGGGCGGTTCTCCTTGTTGCCCACCTCTCAAGGGTCACCGCCATTCCGCCCACAACAGAACGGCGTACGCTATTCTCCGCCCATGTCGGTGGGCGTACCGCAGAGCGTGTTGAAGGGAACGGGGTCGGGGGTGCTGCCGCCTATGCTCGAGCAGTACGTGGCCCTGCGCGACGCCTACCCTGATTTTCTGCTGCTGTTTCAGGTCGGCGAGATGGAGTTCGGAAACTCCCGCCGATAGCACACATTACCTGCCCGCGGGGAGAGGGCCGTCCAGTGCCTCATCGAGGAGCCGGACGGCCTGCCGCAATTCCGCTCTACGTTGCGGGTCCCGTTCGGTTCGCAGGAGTTCGCCAATGATCTGCCATGCCCGCAGGACGCGCTGGCGATCCTCTCCATCTGGCAATCCGGGGTCGCTGTCGGGGTTCATGCCCTAGCGTACCCCCCGATTCGTTCTGCTGTCGGCCAGCCTCCCGCTAGACCCGCAGCACCACCTCCAGCACCCCGCCCGGCGCGATGCTCAGGCGCGTGCCCGAGCGCAGCAGCACCTCCCGCGTCGGCACCCCCTCCCGCACCAGCCGCCCAATCGCCTCCAGTGTCGCCGCCATGTTCGGCAGTGTGACCACGGGCGGCGGGGCCATCTGTGCCCGAAGCGCCTCGATCTGCTGCCGGGCCGCGTCACGCAGTCCCGCGTACTCGTCGCCGGTCAGCAGCTCCCGCTGATAGTCCGCGAGGTAGCGCTTCAGTTGCCCCTCCAGGCGCTCAATCTCCCGCAGGGTGCGGCTGTGGTCGGGCACGGGCGGCGCGGCGGCGGTCATGTACCGCTCGGGGTGTTCGGCGATCTCCCGCACGATCCGCTCGGCGTGCGCGTGCAGGTCGTTCATGCGGTAGTGGGTGCGCTGGGAGCAGGTGGGTGTGTCCCCGTAGTGGCGGTGTTTGAACGCCCGGGAGCAGCGGTAATGCCGGTAGCTGGTGCGGTTCGACTGCGTGTTCGTGCCGCTCATCGCCCCGCCGCACTCCGCGCAGCGCAGGATGCCGTTCAGCCAGAAGATGTCCGTGTGCTTCTTCGGCTTGCGGCGCAGGCTGTCGCGGGCGAGCTGCCAGGTGTCGGCGTCCACCAGGGCGGGCACGGCGAAGATGAACTCCCGTTTCGCGTGCCGGAGGGTCATCCTGGCCTCGCCCTTGTACGCCGTGTTCTGCGCGATATACCAGACCCGTTGCAGGTGCCAGATGGCATTCATGGGGCTGGGCACCCCGCGGGCGTTCAGGTCGTCGGCGATCTTGCCGGTCGTCTCGCCCCCCACGAGGCGGCGGAAAATCTCGCGCACGATCTCCGCCTCGGCCTCGTCCACTTCGATGCGCCGGACGGGCCGCCCGCCTTCGAGGGTGAACACCTCGCGGTAGCCGTAGCAGCGCCAGTGGTGGGGGATGATCCCGCCCTTCTCGGCCGCGGCCAGTTTGCCGCCGAGCATGCGGCGCTTGATCTGCCGCAGCTCCTGATGAGCGAGCAGCATCCGCACGTCGTAGGTCAGGACGCTGGAATCGTCCTCCGGGTTGTACCAGCCGTCCACGGCGTTGTGGACCTGGAGGCCCAGGCCCAGCAGCTCGTCGAGGATTTTGTGCCCGGCGAGGGGTGTACGGCCCAGGCGGTCCGCCTCGCTGGTGATGATGGCGCTGTAGCGGCCAGCCTCCGCCTTAAGCTGCTCCAGACCTTTGCGCGTCTCGCTGCGCCCGGTGATGATGTCGGTGTAGAGCGCCCCCTCCGGGATGGTGAAGCCCTGGCGGGCAGCGTAGGCCCGGCCCTCGGCCTCCTGGCGAGCCAAGCCGTAGCGGTCATCGCGGGCAAGGAGGTGATTCGAGACGCGAATGTAGAGGGCCGCGGGACGGGTCACCCGGCCACCTCCATCCTCAACCCCTGGGGCAGGGGCAGGAACTTACCAGGAGATTTGCGTTCCATCGATGCTGGTTCCGCCTGGGCACTCTGCCCTGAATTGCGTGCTGGTGATCGTCACCGTGCACCCCAGGCTCTTGAGGCTGTTCACCGGCACGAACATCACGTCGTTGTCCACATAGGGCGCGGCGGGCAACGTGACGCCCTCTGCCGTCACCTTCTTGCCTTCCTCAAAGGTCAAGCGCTGCCCCGCGACGTTCAGCCGGTAGGATTCGTTGGCGAGCACGTCGAGCGTGCC